>CALKTZ010001166.1 GCA_937997355.1 uncultured Planctomycetales bacterium
ATCAAGAGGGAGGGTTGACGCCATGATCACGACTCAACCCCGGAGACTCCTCGACCAGGCCGCGAAGGATGTGCGCCGGTATGAGGAAGACGTCGAATCCTGGAGACGAGACCACAGCTCTCTCCAGTTGGACTGCTGGATCTGGGAAGACCTGATCTCCAAGGCGAATCACCTCTATGGGCGAATCCGGCGGCTGGACAGGCATGTCCGCCATGCCGATCTTGTCTTGAAATCCCATGTGCCCGCCGAACTCTATGATGAAATCGACGGCTTCATCAGGAGCTGGCTGAAGCACAGCCTTTTCCTTCTGGGCGAAGCGGAGAGGATCGAGCGAGAATATGGCGGTGTCAACGAATACGACGAATTCGTTGACAATATCCGGGCCGCGAAATTCGCCGTGGCCCCCGACGAATTCTTCGACAACGAGAATTTCATCGCGTTCCGCGACAAGGCCATCGACGAGTATCTGGCCGGGCAGCCGCAACATTCGGCGGACGATTGAATTGACGGACAATGCATTCAACGAGACAGAACGTCCGTAACGACGAATACATGACGCTTCTCGGCCGCCTCCCCAGGGAGATCCAGGAGGAGGCGGATGTTGCATTTCGCCTGTTTGAAGACAACCCTTCCCACCCGTCCCTCAGAAGTCACCCCTTGAAGAATAAAGGACGGCGCCACGTCCTGGGCAGCGTCTCGGTTTCCATCAACATGGACTACCGGGCTGTTTACTTCGTGGATGAGACGACCGGCGGCAACAACGTGTGGTTTTGGATCGGCTCACACAAAAGCTTCGATAAAGAATTCGGCTGAGCCGGTCGGCTATCGAAGTTCATGCCTGCGGTCCTGTGCGCCGGGCCTTGCCGACAATGCGGACCGCGACGGCGAAGGCCCAGGTCGTCAATCCGGTGATGAGGCCGTAGAAGGCTCCAGCGGTGGCGAAGACGACGACGTCGCCGAGCAGCCCGAAACTGAACGGATCAGGCCGCGGCGACACGGCATCGGTGAAGAGCACGTAGGCGGCGAAGCAGATCACGCCGCCGGCGAGGATTCCTCGGCCACCCCGCCGCCGATGCCAGGCGATCGCGAGCAGCGGAACAACACTGAACGGCAGGGCGAGGATCACGAGCCAGGCGAGTCCGTACGCGAGGGCCATGAAGAATTGCATACACGTTCCGGGACGAGAATCGCGATCACCGTACGTAGATCGGGTTGGAATAGATCCAGGGACGCGATTCCCCGCCGGCCTTGAGCGTGGCTTCCACCCGATACACTCCGGGCTCGGCGACCAGGTGCTCGAAGCGGTCCCCCGCCTTCTGGGCGATCACCTTGCCGTTGCGGATCAGGGTGATGTCGCAGGTTTGAGGGAACCGGGCTTCAAGTTTTTGTCCCTCGGCGAATTTCACCTCGTCTCCCATGATGATCCTGGGCGTTTTCCCGTCCGGGGCTTTGCCGCCGGTCAGCTCGAACTGGAACCCCTCGGGGTCGCATAGCCAGTCGTGGCTCACGTAGGCGTGCCCCTCGCGGAAGGCCGATCGGATCGCGGGCTCGGTCAGCTCGGGGGCGAAGGCGTGGGTGCTGGCGTTGGCGAACGATCGGGAATAGGGGTCGAAGTCGAGCCGGGCCAGGATGTCCCCCGGCTTCCGGCCTTTGGTCATGAGGCGGATTCCCGGCCGGAAGGTGGCGGTGACCTTGCGCATCTGGTCGTCGCGATCGACATTGGTGCCGATCAGCACGGTCTCGGCATCGACCATCTTCGCGATCAGGATCTGGTTGTGGTGGCAGTCGTTGGCGGCGACTCCGGTGAGGCGTCGCGTCTGGGTCTCGGCGTCCCACTTCGCGAGGTAGTCGTCGAGGCGGGTCACCTGGGCGGCGAGCATCTCGTCGGGGTAGGTCTTGAGGCTCTCTTCGAGGGTCTTGACCGCCCGCGGATCGGTCAGGCTGAGGAAGAGACGCATGATGCCGGCGGCGTCCTTCTTGGCGTCGTAGTGACGGTTGTAAATCTCCAGGCCGGTCAGGTTCTCCATCGAGTGGTCGGGACGTTCCTCGATGTGCGACAGGAAAATCAAACCGCCGTCGGCGCGGATGGTGTCGACGAACGTCGAGACCGGCTTCTCGTCCATCTTCGAGAAGACGGACCGCATCGGGTGGATCAGGAACCCGCGCCATTCCGAGCCGGGGATGAACAGGACGCCGTCGTGCAAACCGCGCCAGCTCTGGGTCATGAAGTCGACCGGCGGGCGGAAGTGATTCGCCAGGAGGATGGCGTCCACGCCGGCCTTCTTGGCGTCGGCGAGCATCTCGGGGCGAGTCCCGCCGGTGTGCGCGGAGTCTTCGGCGTGGGCGTGGAGGATCGTCCGATAGTCGTTCAGGCCCGGCCAGGGAGAAACCTCGTGACGCGTCGCGCGGAGTTTCACGACGTCTTCGTGCGTCGCCTTGAGCCGTTCCGGGGCCAGCCGGTCGGTCGGGGTGATCGGCTTGACCCTGGGAGGCTCGTTCCTCTGGGCCTGAACCGGGAGGGGCATGGTCAGGAGCCCCAAGACCGCCACGATCCCCTTACCGAAGGATTTCACCCGACCTTGACGACGATTTCTCAACATGACCGACCCCCGATGTTGCGCGATGTGCCTTGAACCCTCAGAGTACGGATTGGCGTCGGGAAATCAAATGACCCGACGATGCGGGATGGGAAAATGGGAACGAGATCGGGAGATGGATGGCTTCGGAGACCTTCGGTCGTTGGTATCGGCGGGGTCGGAAGCCCCGCGGCGAAGGGGAGAACGAGGTAGCCGGAGCGAAAATGGGGACTGGCTCGAAGCGGAGCGTCGTGCCCGTCCCCTTTTTTCACGGGGCCGAGATTTGAGACCTTCGGTCGTGGGTATCGGCGGGGTCGGGAGACCGCCGCCGAACGGAGACGTGGCACTCGACTTCAAAAAGGCATCGGCTGCCTTACTTCCCCTTGGCGTCGGCTTTCGGCGCATCGGCCTTGGGGGCGTCCTTGGCCTTCTCCTTCTCCTTCGCCTGGTCCTTGGGTTGTTTGAACTCGGGGCTGTCGAAGCGGCTGGGGGGCGCCGCCTTGGGGGAGCGCGGCAGGATGTCCGGCAGCATGGCGACGTTGTAGGCCCATGCGGCGAGCACCTTGGCCCCCTGGTTCACCTCGTCGGCATACACCTTGTCGAAGGTGTCGCTCTCGGTGTGGTGGGTCTTGCGGTATTCCGCGCCGTCCTGCATCACGGCGAAGGCCGGGACCCCCTTCGGGACGAACGAGAGGTGGTCGGTTCCTCCCATGTTGCGGAGGCTCAATTCGTCGAGGCGGGTCGCGTCCTTGAACGGCTCGACGACCCGGTCCATGATCTCGCGGAGGTCGTAGCGCCCCTGGAGCCCGATGCTGGTGACCCGGCCGGTTCCCATGTCGTGGACGAGGACGGCCGAGATCTTGGCCGCGTCGGCCTCGTGGGCCTTCACGTATTCGGCCGAGCCGTGGAGCCCTTCTTCCTCGCCGGAGAACAGGACGAAGCGGATCGTGCGCCGGGGGGTGATGCCCACGGCCTTGAGGGCACGCGCCGCTTCCAGGACGGCCATGATGCCGGTGCCGTTATCGGTGGCGCCGGTCCCCAGGTCCCAGCTATCGATGTGGCCGCCGATGATCACCACCTCGTCGGGCTTCTCGGAGCCCGGGATCTCGGCGACCGTGTTGAAGACCTCGACCTCCCCCGGGCTGAAGGTGTTCTTGAGCTCGATCTCGATTTCCACCGGACCGCGCTGGAGGAGCCGCCAGATGAGCCCGTACGACTCGGTGGTGAGGAACGCCTCGGGGAGCACGGAGGGGGTGAAGTTGTACGAGGCGCTCGTCATGTTGACCAGGCCGTGCTCCTTGTCGGAGTCGCGGAGGATGCCGGCGGCCCCTTCATCGGCCAGGAACTTCTTGGCCTCGGCGGAGGTTCGCGCCACCCCCGGCCCGGTGACGGTCGGCTTCTTGGGGGAGGGCTGCTCGGCGGCGGCCCCCCGGATGATCCAGGCCCCCTTCAGCTTCCCCTTGAAGGCGGCCAGCTCCTGAAGGTTATCCGTGGCGAGCGAGACGACCGGCCCGCGCACCGGCCCGTTGCCGGGGGTGGAGATGCTCCAGCCGGCCGATTCGAGGAGGAGCCGCTGTTCGGTCGGGGAGACGATCCGCCCCTGGGCGATGCCGCGCGTCCAGCCTCGGTTGATCTTCCAGGGCTCCAGGTGCGCGTTCGAGAGGCCGTATTGCTTGAACTTTTCGAGGGTCCAGTTGCTGGCCTTGGTGAGCCCCGGGGAGCCCGTCAGGCGGGGGCCGATCATGTCGCAGAGATATTCGAGGTTGGCCATCAATTGAGAATGCTTGTCGATCTCGTCGAGGATGGCGCGGGTGACGGCGCGAACCTCGCCCGATCCGTCGGGCTTCCTGGCGGCCTCGTCGGGCTTGGCCTTGGCCTTCTCTTTTTCCTTTTCCTTCGCGGCGTCGGCCGCGGGCGCACCCGGCTTGGGCTGCACCGCGCTCCAGGACAGGCCGGCCGAGGAAAACGCGACGGCCACGATCAAACTGGTCAGAAATCGGCTCATGTCTCGATCGATCTCCGGAAGGGGGAAAGGCGAGGTGTTCGCTTCGGAATGATGATTCGGATCGGAAAGGTGGGCCGTTGCACGTTCCAACAAAAACCGAGCCCCCCTGCCGACTCTCCTCACGTAGACGCGTGGGCCGGGCAGGGGGGCCTTCATTCATCGGGACGAGAAAATCAGCCCTCGATGCGAACCCCGGTCGCCTTGATGGCCTCGATCTGCTTGGCCTTGTCGCCATCGGGCAGGGGGTTGCCCGAGAGATACAGCCGCAGATAGGGGGCGAAGCGCTTGGGGCCGGCCGAATCGGCCTTGGCGGCCTCGATCAGCGGCTTGAAGTCCTTGATCTTGTTCCGCTCGACGAGCAGGAGCTTGAGGTCGGTTTGCTTGCCGAGGGGGCCCAGGTCTTCCACCTGGTTGTCGCGGAGGTCGAGGACCGAGATGTTGACCACCTTGGCGAGCGGCGCGAGGTCCTTCACCTGGTTCTTGCCGAGCGAGAGGCTCGAAAGTTTGGTGAGCCCGGCGAGGGGGGCGAGGTCCTTGATCGCGTTGTTGCCGAGGTAGAGGGCGGTGAGGCTCGTGAGGCCGGAGAGCGCGTCGAGCTTCTCGATCTTGTTCCCCGAGAGCTCGATGTACTGGAGCCCCTTGAGCCCGGCGAGGGGGGCGATGTCGGCGATGGCGTTGTCGGAGAGATCGAGCGACTGGAGGTTCGCCAGGTCCTTCAAGGGCTTGAGGTCGACGATCTTGTTCTTGTTGAGCTTGATCAGGGCGAGGTTCTTGCACTTCTCCAGGCCGGAGAGGTCGGAGATGTCCTTACCGGTCGCTTCGAGGAGGTAGACGTTCTGGAGCTTCTCGTCGGTCAGCTCGACCTTGGTCTCGTGCTTGAGGACGTTCCGGATGGCGGCTTCGAGGTTCTTGTCCTTGAACGGCGAGGGGGCCGGGGCCGGCTTGGCTTCGGCGGGCTTGGTCTCGGCCGGCTTGGGGGGATCGGCGGCCCTGGCCGTGCCGGAGGATGCCGGGAATGAAAGGATCGCCGTCACGAACGCCGCCCCGATGGCGGCCCATGTCGATACCCTGGGATGCTGTCTCACGATCTGGTTCCTTCGTCGGCGGGTCGGTTGGCTTCGACCCGAATGAACGGACTCGGGCCGAGGCGGGGGATGACCGGCGGGTGGGCGACGTTTTCGAGATTATCTGCGAGACCCCTATTTTATCAAGCTTGACCGGGGTCGGGTCTACCCCCGAGCGGCCTTTCCCGGCAGATTGCGACGATGGATGCGATCGAGAAGTCTCCGGGGACTGTCCCGATTTCCCACGCCGAGGGCCGTTGACCGGGCCATCCCGCCGATCGTGGGAAATGGGACTGTCCCCGGAGACGAGATCCGATGTCAAGAACGGAAGGGGCATCCGTTCATCCCGGCACACTTCACCGCCGACCCGGCCGGACGTATCATGAAGGAAACGCGCCGTATTGACGGTGCAAGCAGAAGGAGGGCTGATGGATGGCGGGGCCGACGACGGAAGTGCTGAACGAGGAGTTGAAGGAGTTGCGGGATTCGGTCCACGGGTTCGAGGTGAAGATGGCCGGGGAGTTCGGCCGGCTCGACGCCAAGATCGACGCCCGATTCGGGCGGCTGGAGGAGCGGCTCGACAACCTCAAGGGGATCTCGAAGTGGTCGATCGATCGGGCGTTGCCAATCGTGCTGGCGATCTTCGCGTTCGCCCTTACCGTGGCCTGGTATGCGAGCAAGGTCGATTCCCGGCTGAGTCAGGTGGAGCAGATCAAGGCCGAGCAACCGAAGCGGTAGGGCCTCGATTCGCCGCGACGGCCCGCTAGAATGCGGCTTGGATCTGGGCGACGAACGAATCACGAGGCTTGCACCGATGAGCGAGACACCCGCCGAGACGAATGCTTCCCGCTTCGACGTGACCGCGGACACCTTCGAGGCGGCGGTCGTCGGGCGATCGGCCGAGGTCCCGGTCGTCGTCGATTTCTGGGCCCCCTGGTGTGCCCCCTGCCTCCAGCTCGGGCCGATCCTGGAAAAGCTGGCCGATGAATACGGCGGCAAATTCGTGCTGGCCAAGGTGAACATCGACCAGTCTCCGGAGGTGGCCGGGCAGTTCGGCGTGCGGTCGATCCCCGCCGTGTTCGCCGTGAAGAACGGCCAGGTGGCCGACGGCTTCGTGGGGGTGCAGTCCGAATCGTCGATTCGAGCCTGGATCGACCGGCTCATGCCGACGGCCGCCGAACTCCTCGCCCTGGAAGCCGCCAGGCTCGAAGCGAGCGATCAACTGGACGACGCCGAGGCCAGGTATACCGAGGCGCTCGCCCAGGAATCCGAATTGGCCCCGGCCCTGATCGGCCTGGCGCGGGTCGCGATGGAACGGGGGGACCTCGCGACGGCCAGGACGCGCATCGAGGCCCTCGAACGCCGGGGTTATCTCGAACCCGAGGCCGAGAAGGTGAAGGCCGAGCTTCTCCTCCGCGACCAGGCGCAAGGGGCCGGGAGCGTGGAGACGGCGCGCGCCGCTTTGGCCGAAAGCCCCGACGATCCCGCGCGGAAGTTCGCCCTCGCCGAAGCCCTGGCCGCCGCCGGGGAATACTCGGATGCCCTCGCCCTTTGCCTGGAGCTGGTCGAGCGCGATCGCAAGGGATACGGCGAGCAGGCGAGGAAGACGATGGTCGCCATCTTCCAGCTCCTTCCCCCCGGCTCCGATCTCGTCACCGATTATCAGCGCCAGCTTTCCTTCGCGCTCTGAGGGCGGCAAATTTGCATCCGGAAGAGTCGCGCGGAAAAGGGGACAGGCACGGCGCTTCGCTTCGAGCCAGTCCCCGTTTCCGCTCCGGCTTACCTGATCCGATCTCCCGCATTCACTCCCCGCCCTGGAGACCTCGTTGACCTGGATTCGTGACGTCGAGCTTGTCGGCGGGGCCTTCTGGTTCGCGCTGGCCCTGGCCTCGGGGCTTGGTGTGGCGGCCCTGCTCGTCATGCTTTCTCGGGGCGAGCGCCGCCTGGTTTCCCGGAAGGTCGGCCGGACCTTGCTGGGGCTCCGGCTGGCGGCGGTGGCCTTACTCGCCCTGCTGCTGGCCGAGCCGGTCGTGGGTTGGACCATTCGCGAACCGGCCAGGGGGCGGGTGAT
>CALKTZ010001167.1 GCA_937997355.1 uncultured Planctomycetales bacterium
CCGCCCGTGTGTTTGGAGCGGGGGTTGCAACCGCCAACCAGATCAAGAGAAACGCCGAGGTCACCCGCGTCATGAGAGCGATTTCTCCAGCGATCGGCCGGCCTCTCGCAGCGCAAGTTCCACCGCCCAGCCTTCCAGTCGGATGCGCTGATCGACGTAGGTTAGAAATCGGACAATCCCGGCGAAGGTAATCGACAGCCAGATGGAAACCTGGACGAGCGGCTTCAAAAATCCGGGCGATCGATCCTCGGACCAGGTCAGATCGCCGACGATCAAGATGGAGCCGAGACTTTCGACGCCGAGGCTGAAGCAGAGCACGAAAACGAGGGAAAACAGGAGCAAAGCCAGGGTGCTTCCCAGCAGATCTCCCTCACGCTCTCGGCAGAGCCTGCTGCATCGCCGAATCGGACGAAACCAACCGGCCCGTTCGAGCAGGATCACCTCATTCAAGAAGGCGAACCGTGAAGGCAGAAGCAGATAAAAAATGCCGGTAGCGAGCAAAGCGCCGCGAACGATGAGTTGCAGCAGCAACATGGTCGGCAGCGCCGACAGATAACGGCGAAAGATCCTGGCGGGACGAGGACGTTCGCCGAAGAGCAAGCCCCCGAGCACGAGCGTCAAGGGGGCCGTCGCCCAGGGAAATTCGAGGATCAGCAGCGGAATCCACCAGAATCCCGAGAGTTCGGAATCGGCGCTGAAGAGCCAGTGATTGAAGAGGGCGAAGGGGAGGATGCCGGCGAGGGCGGCCAGGCCGAGAATCCGAGGCCAACGACGGATGACCACCAGCGAGAGATCGAGAATATCGAGGAACGTCCGTTCTCGAATCTGGATCAGGGTGCGGTCATATGCCATCGTCCCGCCGTCTTCATCTTGAATGGAACAAGGATCAGATCTGGGTCTCGGCGATTTCGATCGCCTTGAGCAAGCCCCTCGCCTTGTTCACCGTTTCCTCGTACTCGTCGGAGGGATTGCTGTCATAGACGATCCCGCCTCCTGCCTGGATGTACGCCGTCTTACCCTTGATGACCAGGGTGCGAAGCGCGATGCACGTATCCATATTGCCGGTGAAATCGATGTAGCCGACCGCCCCGGCATAAGGCCCCCGCTTTTGCGGCTCCACCTCGTCGATGATCTGCATCGCGCGAACCTTGGGTGCCCCGGAGACCGTGCCGGCGGGAAGCCCCGCCTTCAAGGCGTCGAAGGCGGACCGATTTTCCTGCAACCGTCCTGTGACGTTCGACGTGATGTGCATGACGTGGGAGTAACGCTCGACCTTCATCACGTCGGTCAACTGAACCGTCTCGTAGTCGGCAACGCGTCCCACATCGTTCCGGCCCAGGTCGACGAGCATGATATGCTCGGCCCGCTCCTTCGGATCGGCGAGCAATTCTTCCGCGAGCGCCAGGTCCTCGGCCTCGGTTTCTCCCCGGCGACGAGTCCCGGCGAGGGGGCGGATCGTCACGATTCCATCCTCGACCCGCACCAGGATTTCCGGCGAACTGCCGATCAGGTTGAATTCGCCGAACGAGAGGTAGAACAGAAAGGGACTCGGATTGACGACTCGCAAGACGCGATAAATATTGAACGGAGAGGCGGTGGTTTCCAGCTCGAAGCGCTGGCTGGGGACGACCTGGAAGATATCGCCGGCCTTGATGTACTCCTGGCAGTGTCGGACGACCCCCTCATACTGCTCCCGGGTGAAGTTCGACCGGGGCTTGAGGGTGACCGGTCCCGAGGTGTCGATGTCGACCAGGCCGAGTTCTTCCCCCGGTGTCTCCAGACGACGCACCAGGGCGTCAATCTCGCCCCGCGCCTTCTCATACGACGCCTTGAGGTCGACGCCCGGCCCGGCCGGGGCCTGGACGACCACCAGGATGGTCTTGCGAATGTGGTCGAAGACGACCATTCGGTCATAGAGCGAGAAAAGCAGGTCGGGGAGGTCGCGATCGTCCGGTGGGACGTTCGGCAGATGCTCCGTATAGCGGACCGAATCGTACGAGGCGTAGCCCACGGCGCCGCCGACAAATCGAGGGAGCCCCGGCAACTGGGCCGACCGGTGCTCTTCGATCAGGGTTTGAAGCTCGCGGAGCGGATCGGCGGACTCGAATTGCCGGGCCTCGCCATCCCCACGGAGTGGCGTGATCGTGACTGAATTCCCCCGTGCTTCGAATCGGAGGAAAGGGTCGGTTCCGAGGAAGCTGTACCTCCCGACTTTTTCTCCCCCGATCACACTCTCGAAGAGGAACGACGGGGGAGTTTGTTCGAGCCGTCGAAATGCCGAGACCGGTGTCAGAGTGTCGCCTGTCAGTTGCCGATAAACCGGAACATACGGAGCCCCCCCGGCATATCGCACAAAGTCCTCATAACCAGGATGTTGCACATTCATGAAAAAAAGGCTCGCTCGGAAGTGCCGCGGACCGCTTCGCAGAGGGTTCAAAACTACCACCCTCATGCCTCTCCGACAAGTCCCCGCGAGCGATTCCTCGACGTCGGAGCAAGGAGAGACTTCGACCCCAAGTTTTTTGAAAAAACCGCCTTACGGATGCTTCCCACGAGAAAGCCCGGAGTCGGCGGCCTCCCTTCGGTTGCTTGACAGCCTAGGGGGGCAATTTACAATGATCTGGTGTCGAAATCGCCATTCCGCATGGGTAAGGTAGGTCGCGGGGGACGCCATGCTGTTCGGCATGAGCCGTTGGTTTACGCCAACGGCAGCGCTGATCGTCCCCCTCGCACACGCCGTTTCACTCCTCTTGTTGATCGAATTCCGCGGAAACGGGTTCGCGATTGAGGAATTTCAGATTCAAAAAGGGGCGATCCTCTTCCATA
>CALKTZ010001168.1 GCA_937997355.1 uncultured Planctomycetales bacterium
ATCGGCCACACTCACGGAGGTCGCCGCATTGTCGACGGCCGCCGTGGTGAGTGCGATTCGGGGGCGGTAGTTATCGTTCGTGATCAGGAAGTTCGGGCTCCCTACCGGGAGTTTCGGCAGTCGAGAGATGAGTGGGGTTCGGTTGACGAACCAGTTGATGGCGACCCCGAAGACGTCCATCTGGATCGCTCCGGAGTTCATCGATTCGAACGGGGTCGTCACGTCGCGATCAAAGAGAGGCATTTAGTTCCTCGTGCGCTTTAGCGCGTTAGAAGTCAGATTCCGATACCGGGAAATCGGGACGGTTCAGAGTGGATTGGAAAAGGATCAGGGGAGGTCAGGGCGGGAGGTTCGGGCCACGATCAACCTTCATGTGGCCGTCGAAGGTCAGCGTCCGGGGATGGGATGGAGACCGATCGCGCCGTATTTCACCTGGCGGGCCTTGAACTCCGCGGCGATGAAATCGAGGCTTCCCGGCTTGGGGGGCTGGTGATTTGTCGAGGAGCGGGTTGCGTCCACCCCCGCTCCCCCCTGGGAGGATGGAGCGAAGAAGTGCGCGAAGGATGGAGAGTCGAGCGATTCTCGGATCACTTCCGCCGCCGGTCGACCCGAGATCTTGTCTTTCACGAACAAGGCGCCCGAGTCATCCCGGATCGTCTCGAATTGAGCTTCGAGAAGCGACCGAACCTGCCTCGCGGTCTCGGCCTGCCTCTCAGGGCTGTTGCCAACGAACGTGCGGCCCGCGAATGCCTCGGCGATCATGGATTTTTTCCGCTCGTTGAAGACCTGCCGCTCAAGCTCGACGTAGCGTGTGTTCGACTCGTTCAACCGTGCTTCCAGGGTCTGGCGTTGCTGGTTGAAAGCCTCTTCGATACGCCCCTTGTCGGCCAACGCCTTGATCCGTTCGGATTCTTTGGCCTCCAGCTCGGCCGACTTGGCGGATCGGATTTCCTCGATCTGACTCTCAAGGGTCCGAAGCCGCTGATATTCCTCGATCGACAGCGGGATCATCGGGGGGGCCGCGGAGGGCTCGGCCTGGTTTCGATTAGGCTCGGACATAATGGGTCCTTATTCCTGAGGAGCGGAGTACGGACGTGCAAGGCACGCCCCGCGGAAAAATCAAGGGAGGGACGGTTGATCGGGTTCCGATTTTTCCTCCAGGAACTCCGCGATTTCGGCATCGAGCGCGGCGTAATCCTGGTCGTCGATGCCGGGGATCATCAGCCGAACCAGGCGGCGGAGCACCCTAGCTTCAACTCCTGGAGCATTCCCCGCGTCGCCGAGAATCGACTGGAATTTCACGAGTGCGGAGGCGAGCTCATCGGCGGTGTAGAGGTCAAATTCTCGGGGATACTCGACGCGAAGGTCGCCGAGATCGGACTCCTCGATCTGGCCATCACCGAGGACGCGGAGCGCCATTTGCGCGGCCTGGCATTCCGCCCGGCCGAGCATGCCGGCGATCTTCGAGAGGAGGTCATTGCCCGCCGAGTAGTCAAGCCGTTTCGAGATCCCGCTCTGCGAGACGACGCTGCCCCCCAAGCTCGAAGCCCCCGCGGGCTTCATGAGCATGGCGGCACGGTCGACGGCGTCACGCAGATCGGACTTGTTGGATCTGAGGGAGTCGGCCCCCCCCTTGGGAAATTCCAGGACCTCGAATGCTTCGTAACTGGCCGAGCCTCCCTGAGTGTTTTTCTTCTTGGGTAAGAGCCAACTCGGGCCGATCGGGATCGTACCGTCGGCGAGGACGTAATCCTCCGGACCCTGGAGGAGCGGGTGGGCCTGGGTCGTGTCGGAGAGGATCAACTCGGAGTCTCGGTTGTAGAACTCGCGTTGAAGCTCGGCAATCGACTCATACCGCGGGAGGCCGATGTTGCGACTCCTCGGCCGTTTCCTGTCGAAGACCCGAATGATGGGCACCACCTTGTACGG
>CALKTZ010001169.1 GCA_937997355.1 uncultured Planctomycetales bacterium
GGGCGACGCGCCGAGCTATCCCGGGCTGATCGCCGCCGTGCCCGAGGGGTGCCCGGTGGAGGCCGCGGCGGCGGACAAGGCCTATGACAGCGATGCGATCCGGGCGGACCTCAAGGCCCGGGGGATCGAGCCGGTCATCCCGCCTTCGGCCAACCGGAAGGAGATGATCCCCTATGACAAGGGGATCTACCGGCAGAGGAACCGAGTCGAGCGGCTGTTCAGCAAGCTGAAGCAATTCCGCCGGGTCGCCACCCGCTACGACAAGCTCGACCTGTCGTTCCTGGCTTTCATCCACCTGACGGCCACCCTGGTTATGATCCGATAATTCGTCAACACGACCTAGGGATCGCGAGAGGGGAGGATGCGGATCGAGGCATCCAGGGTTCGGGCTGGCTCGCTCCGCCGATCGCCCGAGTGGCGGACGTACTCGAATTTCACCGAGAAGCGATCCTGCGGCGCGACCGCCTCGAATTCGAAGACCATCCACTTGGATGCCGGGGTCCCGTCGGGCCCGGGGGGGACCGTCTCCAGCCTGGGCTTCATTTTAAGCTTCAGGGTCTTCGGGAGCGGATCCGTCATCAGTTCCCAGAGGTAGCCGTTCGACCGGAAGGGGAGCTTGAACAACAGGGTGTCGCCGACGGCAAGTTCGGCGGCTCGCGAGGCCGCCCTGTCATCGCCCCGAAGTTGGACCACGACCGGCGACTTCGACTTCGGCCGGCACGAGGGGTCCGCAGGCGGCCGAGGTGGCCCCACGAAATCCGGCGGCGGACACAGGGCCAGAATACATCCCATGACGAGCTTGCGCATCGTGCCTTTCGGGTCCGGTGATAAGGGCTCGCTCCGAATCAACGAGAAGGGGATTGCCCCGCCGGGAAGGTCGCGGGGAGTTCTTCCAGCGCGGGGGAGTCGACTCCCCCCTTCCGCTGCGAATCCCTGGCGCCTTTCGCGGCCGGAATCCCCTCTCGGGCGAATCCGACGGCGGGCAGTTGCTCTGCGTCCGGGGTCACGCTCCGAAGCCGGATGAGATCGGGCGGATTGTCGAGATCGACCGCCTCGACCCAGGCGGCCCCATAGCCGATGCTGTTGCTCCCGGACGCGATCTCCATGAACCCCTCGACTCCCCAGGTTTCCCCCCAGGAATTCTTCACCGCCCACACCGTTCGGTCCGGGGGGGACCCGGGCGGCAACTTGGTATCATCCCATCCGACGATCGTGACGGCGTGGTCGACAGGCACTTCAAGAGTGCCGGGATCATGCTCATCGAAGATCCCCTTGCTGTACGCGGTGAACTCGATCGTGTTATTGACCGCGACGACGAGCGGGCCATGCAGGCAGAGCGCCTTCTTCAGTTCCGACACCGAGGGGATCGTGTTGATCGACGACACATATCCCCAGGCCACGGCGCGGAATCGGGGCTTGATCCCATCGGGGCAGTCGCCGTCCGCTCCCTGGAATTTGACGTCGAACGCCGAGGCGACCCCCTTCTTCTGGAGGAAATCGAAAGCCCACCAGCCGCTCTCGCAATTCCCCACCTGACTGCAAGAAAGGACGTGCTGCTCGGAGGCGTGGATCAGCTTGCCTCGATTGCTGATTGCGAACGCCGACTCGAACGCCGCGAGCGTGCCGAAGGCCCAGCAGCAGCCGCACTCTCCCTGGCTGCGGGCTCGCGTCACCAGCTTGAGGCTGCGCCAGTCGAATTTCGGCGCCTTGGGATCGGGGCGGACACCGCCGTTTGCGGTGGTCGTGAGCTTGGTCCGCAACGACTTCTCCGGGATCACGCCGAGGAGCTGCTTCGAAGTATCTTCATGCGCGGCGGCGAGCTTCAGCAGGTCTTTCGGCGGAGTGGTCGAGGAGATCGATTTGAGTCCCTCGTCGGCCAGGGAGCGGACCGCCTTGCCGATCGCATCGACGCCTTGTCCTCCCGCAGCCACGGTGCGGGCCGCTTCGGCCCCCCGCGAGGTCTTCAGGCCGGCGGCGATCACTCGCTGGAGGATGGGGTTGGAACGGACCTCGTAGGTTCGCTTTTCATTCGGCCCGGCTCGCTCAAGCTCCTTCAGCAAAATCCGGGTGACCACCTCCGCCGACCGAGGCGGATTCTCCTGCCAGGCCATCGCCCGGGGCATGGGTCCCAGGAGAAAATCAAGGACCGCAAAGAAGAGAAATCCCACCAGTTTGCCGCGTTGAGCGATGTTCTGTTTGAGCATCGGTTTCTTGGCTCCAGTCGGCCTGGGGATCACCGAGCGTCGGCTTCGTCGATCTCGTCGCACTATACTTGGCCACTCCAGCGGGTACAATGAGTGGCAACCAACCGAGGCGGACGCCACGCGTGCGGATTCCTCCGTCGACCCTCATCCGTTTTTGCTCGAAGCCGAGACCGGAGCATGCGGACGCTTCTCCTCCTTCCACTCTTCATGATCCTTGTCGTGCGACCGGCCCACGCGGCCGACCTCGACGGCATGGCCCTCGCCCGGCAGGTCAGGCACAGCATCGTGCGCATCGAGGTTCCCGGCACCGACAAGGTCGGGACGGGTTTTATCTTCGACCAGAGCGGCACGATCCTGACGAACTTTCACGTCATCTCCTCGGCCGAGAGCATCAAGAAATCGAACCTGGTCAACGTCGAATTCTTGACCGACGACGGGAAACCTCTGGCATTGCCGGGGCTGATCAAGGCGTACGACGAGCCCTCCGATCTGGCGATCCTGGAGTTGGTCAATGAGGATCCCGACTATCTCGTCGGCACGGGCATCCTGGATGGGAAACGCCGGTTCCAATGGCTGCCGTTCGCGGATTCCGCAACCGTGGGCGAACCGGTCCTCGCGGTCGGCTTCTCGCTGGGACTCCAGGGGATGCCAACCGTCACGCGCGGCATCATCAGCGCCGTGGGACGCGAGACCCTCACCCAGAACGGCAAGACCATCAGCGGCATGATCCAGACCGATGCCTTCATCAATCCCGGCAATTCGGGGGGCCCCTTGCTCAACAGCGACGGCAAGGTCGTCGGGATTAACACCCTGAGCCTGAATTTCAGGGTCCCTTCGGACTACATCACGGCCGAGGTCTTCACGGGAATCTCGTATGCACGCTCGTTCGAAACCGCCGCCGCCTTCGCCCGGCAATTGAAGCGGAAAGGGAAGGTCGTCCGACTCGACCTCGGTCTTGCAAAATGCTCAAACTTCGTCGGGCTCAAGAAGGAAGGCCTGTTCTTCCCCTGGATGGGCGTGCTGGCCGAGGGCTTCGCGGCCAATTCACCCTGCGCCCAGGAAGGAGGACTGAAGGCCAACGATGTGATCTATGCGTTCATCCCCGAATGG
>CALKTZ010001170.1 GCA_937997355.1 uncultured Planctomycetales bacterium
CGCGATGTGCTGACCTGCCTGCTCGCGGACGGCCACGTGCTGATCGAGAGTGTTCCGGGGCTCGGCAAAACCCTGCTCGTTCGCTCCCTCGGCAGGGTGCTTGGATGTTCCTTCAATCGAATCCAGTTCACGCCCGACTTGATGCCGTCGGACGTGACGGGCTCTCCCCTCTACGACCAGAAGATTCAGGATTTTCGGTTCCGCCCCGGGCCGGTTTTCACGCAGCTCCTGCTCGCCGATGAAATCAACCGGGCTCCGGCCAAGACGCATTCGGCCCTGCTCGAAATCATGCAGGAGGGGAGGGTCACCGTGGATGGGGTGACCTACCCGATCGAACCCCCCTTCCTCGTGCTGGCGACGCAGAATCCGATCGAATCCGAAGGGACATACAACCTACCCGAAGCCCAACTCGATCGGTTTCTCTTCAAGGTCATCGTCGATTATCCGGATCTCGCGGAGGAGACGGGAATTCTGAGGCTGCACACCAGGGGGTTGGGGGCCGATCGCGGCCTCATCGAGACCCTCTCGACGGTGACGGCGCCTGGAGAAGTCCTGGAGATGCAGCGCCGATGCCTCTCGGTCCTGGTCGATGACCAGGTTTTGGGCTATATCGCGACCCTGGTCCGCAAGACCCGGCTCTGGCCGTCGTTCTCCCTGGGGGCCTCGCCGAGGGCCGGAGTCGCCGTCCTTCGGGCCTCTCGGGCATTGGCCGCGCTCAGCGGTCGGGATTTCGCGGTGCCCGACGATGTCCAGCAAGTAATCTTTCCCGCGCTCCGGCATCGCGTGCAGTTGACACCCGAAGCGGAAGTGGAAGGCCGGACCGCCGACGAGTTGCTCGCGGAGTTGATCCGCTCGGTCGAGGTGCCCTTGCGATGATCTGGCCGGGCAAATCGCTGGGAAAACTCCTCCTCATTCCCGCGCTCATGTCGCTCACGGTCTTCGTCTCGGAAGACTTCATCGCCGCCGTGGTGGTGCTCGACGGGATCGTCGGCCTGGTGGCCCTGGCCGATCTCGCGTCCTTGATTGGTTCGAAGCGGTTTCGCGCCCTTCGACAATGTGGGCACATTTGCTCGATCGGCGAACGCCACGGAGTGATATTGGAGATTGAGAATCTCGGCAAGATGTCCCGGAAGGTGCGGCTCAAGGACGATCATCCGGACACGTTCGAAGTCGAACCTTCGGAATTCGAGATCGTCGTTCCCGGCATGCGGAAGGCCGAACTCAGCTACCAGATGATCCCGAAACGGCGAGGGACCTACTCGTTCCATCAGATTTACGCACTCGCTTCGAGCCGATTGGGACTCTGGCAGCGTCAGATGACCTGGCCGTATTTGACGACGGTTCGGGTTTACCCGGATATCCGCCAGATCGGCCGTTACACGGTCCTCGCGCGTCGCGATCGCCTGAGCACCATCGGGGTTCGAAGCTCTCGGCGGCTGGGGACCGACAACGAATTCGAGCGATTGCGCGATTACGTCGAGGGAGACGAGCCAAGGTTCATCGACTGGCGATCGACGGCCCGTCGAGACAAGCTGACGGTCCGGGCGCATCAGCTCAATCAGAGCCAGCGGATCATCTTCATGATCGACTGTGGCCGGATGATGGCCGGCAACACCGGGGATGGCCTATCACCCCTCGACCATGCGTTCAACGCCATGCTGCTACTCTCGCACGTGGCGCTGCTTCGCGGCGATCAGGTGGGGCTCATGGCCTTCTCCGACCGCATCCGGGTATTCCTGCCCCCTTCGGGGGGATCGCGGAAGATTCGAAAGCTGGTCCATCAGGTCCACAATGTTTTCCCGGAGCTTGTCGAGCCTCGTTACGACCAGGCGTTTCTCGAGCTTGAGAAGCGTTGCGGGAAGCGGTCGCTGGTCGTCCTGATGACGAACCTCTTCGACGACATGACCGCCGGGATGGTGGCGGAATATCTCGGGAATCTGAAGGGGCGTCACCTGCCGCTCGGCGTCTTCCTCCGCGATCACGACCTGTTCCGGATGGCCGATTCGGGGCATGAGTCGGGCGCTGATTTCTATCGGGCGGCGGCCGCGGCCGAGATGCTCAACTGGCGAGAACGGGTCCTGTCGGGCCTCCGGAAACGAGGCACACTCACCCTCGACGTCTTTCCCGAGGAGCTCACCGCGTCCCTCGTCAATCGCTATCTGCAAATCAAGGCGCGTCATCTTTTATAGAGGGGGCCGCCTCCTTCGATTCGGTCTCGGCTGCTTTTTTGGAAGCTTCCTCGACCTTCTTGATTTTGGAATCCGCGAGATCCGACAGGAAGTCGACGACCTCGGGATTGTCCCAATCGCTGCTCCCCTCGACGACGCCGACGACAATCCCATTCGGCGCGATGGCGAAGGTGACGGGGACCCCGTCGCTCAAATAAGCCTTGGGCAACGAATCGGCCCGCAGGAACGTCATCTTCCAGTTCTTGCCCCGGATATATTGCCGAACCGGGCTGGCGTTCTCATCGGTCGAGACGCAGATGAATTCGACATTTTTCCCCCGGAGCCGGGGGTTCTCGGCCAGCCTGGCGATCGACGGCATCTCTGCGATGCATGGTGAGCACCAGGTGGCCCAGATGTTGAGAAAGATCGCTTTCCCCTTGAATTTCTCGAAGTGGACGGGCTTGTCGTCGAGGTCGAAAAGCTGCCAGTCGTAGGTGGCCGGATAGCGGAGATTCGGGTTGCCGAAATTCCCGACGATCCTCGGCGTCGGTCCGACGAAGTAGATGACGACCATCCAGAGCGCGGAGATCAGGATGGCAAAGACGAGCAGTCGGCGATTCCTGCGGGAAGTGACATCGTCCATCGCGTACGCACCTTCTCAATTGCGGCTGTTGATTCGGGCCGGCAAGTTCATTCGAAACAGTAGAGCGCATTTGCTCACGCGGCATCGCGAGGATCATCCTCGCAGTTGTTCCAAGGTGGGAATCAGGTGACCTCGATGGGCGATCCGCCGGCCGACGATCAGTCATCATCGGCCCGGGTCTCGGCGACTGGGGCGAGCAGGTTTTCGACGGGGGCGTAGTCGTCGGTCAGGATGATGCCGCGGGATCGCAGGTCGATCTGGTCGACGTCCGCCTTGCCGAGCGGAGCCGGCTCGGTTCGCTGCCCTCGATCGAAGAATTTGGGATCGTCATCCCTGCGCCCCAGATCCTTGAGGTCGAGTTCCTGCTTGCAAGCCACGACGACGAAGGTCTCTCGCAGGCCCCGGCCGGGGTTGGAATCGGTCCCGAAGATGTAGACGTGAGGGAACGTCTCCCTGGCCGTCTTGGTCCAGGAGCCGAGGAAGCCGCCGAATCGGTGCGCCTCCGCGATCGCCTCCGAGCGGATTCTCTGCTGCGCCGCGTTGTCGGTGATATTGTCCTTCTCGATCCGGATATTGGCGTCCTTGAGCGCCTGCTCGTCCGACTTATACACATCGATGATGTTGATCATGTAGACGCCCGTCGGGCTGAGCATCCGGTTGATCATCTCGTTGAATTCTCGGGTGGTGAGATGCCAGGGGACCGAGAAGTCGTTGAACGCATCGCCGAAGACGAGGTCGTACTGCTTGGAACCCTGATGCTTCTGGACGAACTGACGGGCATCGCCCCAGTAGGTCACGATCGGCGTGTCCGGCGGCAGGCCGGTCGCCTGGTGGTTGGCGTTGGTCACGGCGGGATCAATCTCCGCGACGTCCACGCCCGTGCCCGGATAGACGTATTGCATGTAACGCTGGAATGTGTAAGCCCCTCCCCCCAGGAAGAGGGTTGTGAGCTTCGAATCCTTCACGTTGAGCTTACCGGCCAGGATTTCCTCGGGCGGAATCCCATCGCGCTTCGGTTCCTCGGGCTTCTTGGAGTCGGCCTTGGATTTGTCCGCGTCGTTCGCCTTGGCGTTTGCCTGTTCCTTGCCTTTCTCGGCCTTCGAGTCGGCGGGGGTTTCTGCTTTCTTGGAAGCGTCGGCCGACGCCGTCGCGGGTTGACTCGGCTTCGCGTCCGCGGGTTTCGGCGCCTCGGCCGGGTTGAAGGTGATGCGCTCGTATTGCTTGGCCGCGCGATAGGCCACGAGGGCGTAGAGATGCTCGTAATCGTAATCGAGCCGCTCGGGATGATTGAGGATGAAATAGCCGTGGATCAGGTTGTCCAGCACGAGGGTTCGCTTGAGCAACCCGCCCGACTCGGGTTCGTTGGTGACCTTGATGAAGTAATAGTCGCTTTCATCGATCCAGGCGATCCCGTCCTC
>CALKTZ010001171.1 GCA_937997355.1 uncultured Planctomycetales bacterium
CGAGTCCTTGTCGAGGAGGTCGATCGAGCCATCATGCCGCGCCACGGCGAGCCGTTGCCCGTCGGGGCTGAAGCTCATGCCCTGCACCCAGTCGGGTTGTGCCGAGATGACGGTTTTGGCGGTCATCGTCGCCAGGTCCCAGAGCTTGATCGTCCGATCTTCCGCGCAGGTCGCCAGCATCCCGGTTTGGGGGGCGGTGGCGAGGCGGATCACCGGGGCATCGTGGGCGAAGACCGAGCGGATGATCGGGAATTCCTTGTCGGTCGCGGACCAGATCCGGATCGACCGATCGACCCCCGAGGCGAGAATCCACTTGCCGTCGGGAGAGAAGACGACGGTGTAAAGCTCGGCGGTCGCGTCGGAGAGGGTCGCGAGCTTCACCCCTTTCCGCCAGTCCCAAACCTTGACGGTCCGATCCGCGCCGCAGGTCGCCAGCAGCTTGCCGTCGGGGGAGAAGGCCGCGTCGTAGACCGCGTCGGTGTGGTCCTTCAGGGAATTGATCCGTTTCTTGCCGAGGATGTCCCAGATCAAGACTTGCTTGTTGTAGCTCACGGTCGCCAGGGTCTTGCCGTCGGGGGAGACGTCGGCGGAGAGGATGGCGTCCCCCGGTTCGCGGACCTCGAAAACCCTGGCGTTGTTGGCGAGATCCCAGATCGTGACCGAGCCGAATTGCGAGGGGCGTCCGCCCACCGCGATGAGCAGGCGCCCCTGGTCGGCGAACCGGATCGCGGAGATGGAACCGGGAAGATCGGACCAGGTGGCCCTGGGTTTGCGCGAGGCGAGATCATAGAGGATCACCGAACGCCCGGCCGCCGAGGCCAGCAACTTGCCGTCGGGGCTGAATGAGACGGCCGTCGCGGGGTCGGATGCGGCCCCCTTGGGGGCCACGTTCGGCAGATTCTTCAACGGATCGACGAGCGACGCGATCGCGGTTTGCGCCTCCGACGGCCCGTCGAATGCGGCCCCTTCCTTGACCCATCGGCTCAGGGTGGCGATCTCGGAGTCGGGGAGGGGAGGGAGCTTGTAGGGCATGCGCGGCGAGGCATCGGCCGAGACCGATTCGATCAGGGCGCTGGCCTCTGGATCTCCGGCGACGAGGATCGAGGCACCGGCGGCCTTCCCTCCCTTTTTCAGCCTGGAAAACGTGCTCATGTCGAGCCCGTTGGCGGCCTTCTGGGGGTTGTGGCAGCCCAGGCATTTGCCGACCAGGATCGGCGCGACGTCCTGCTTGAAGCTGAGCTTTTTCGAAGGGGATGCGGGGGCTGCCCCGGATATGCCTTGAGTTGACGACGCGATCATCGTCAGACACAACGCCAGCGCGATCGAACCGGCACGACTCGGCATGATCTCGATCAACTCCAGGATGCGGAGGAGGGTTCAGTCAGTCAGGGGGGAGCAATGTCGATGATTCATCGCTCAGTGATTGAACAGGAATTCGTTGCTTGTCAGGACGGCCCAGTAGAGGTCCTCGATCGCCTGTCGCCGCGCGGTCGCCGCGGCCTTCGCATCGGCGATTCCCCGGGAAGCAGTCGCCAGGGCCTCGACCATCCGCTGGCGCTCGGCGGTAGACGGAGATCGCGAGAGGGCGGCATGGAAGAGCCCGTCCACGATCGTCGCGTCATCGATCTTGCCGGCGATGGCCTTCGCCACGGCCGATTTGTCGGAACGGAGCTTCTCGTTGACCGTCGTCCCGTTGGCGAGGTGGAGGGCCTGCGTCATCGAGGGCTCGGACGATCGCTCGCACGAGCAGGTATTCTCGCGGGCCGGTCGGCCGAATGAATCCAGGAAGCCGCTATCAACCTTCGAGTCGGGGAGTTGAAGGCTCCGCCAGCCGGCCGGATAGTTGGCAAATGAGGAGGAAACCTCGGTCACCTGGGAGATCGTATCGAGCAGCACCTCGGCGGAGAGCCGCTTCACCGGGTAGTGGCTGAGGAATTTGGTGTCGGACTGATTGGCCTTCAGAGGCGTGCTGGAACGCGCGTAGGTCGCGGAGGTCATGATCGTGCGGATCAGGTGCTTCACGTCATACTTGTGCGCGATGAAGTCAGCGATCAGCCAGTCGAGGAGCGGGCCATCCGAGGGGGGATTGGTCTCCCGCAAGTCGTCCTCGGGATGGATCAAGCCTCGGCCGAAGAAGTTGCTCCACACCCGGTTCACGATCGCCTTGGCGAAATAGGGGTTCTCCGGATTGACGAGCCAGTCGGCGAACACCTCGCGGCGATCGCGGCGGGAGACCGGATCGGCGGCCGCGCCATCCAGCGGCTGGGGCGCCATCGCCACCCCCTTGCGAGGATGGAGGATCTCGCCGTCACTCGCGACGGTCACGACCACGTCCCCCGGCGTCGGGCCATCCTTGAGGTTGACCCGGGAGAACAGGCTCGCGAAGCCGTAATATTGATCCTGGGTCCATTTTTCGAGCGGATGGTTGTGGCACCGCGCGCAGGTGAGCGAGAGCCCGAGGAAGGCCATGCTCGAAGTCTCGGCGAGGTCGATCGGATCGCGATGGAGGACGAAGAAGTTCGAGGCCCCCTGGCTGAGCGTGCTCCCCTTGGAGGTGATCACGTCGCGGGCGAATCGATCCCAGCCCCGATTCTCCTCGACACTCTGCCGGATGAACCGATAGAACGACCACATGGCCGGCGGGGGGAGTTTTCTCGATGAGACCAGCAGGAGCTCGGACCATTTGTAGGTCCAGTAATCGACGTACTCCCGGCTCTCCAGCAGCCGGTCGACCAGCTTGTCTCGCTTATCGGGATCGCCGTCCTTGAGGAACGCATCCACTTCGCGGGCGGGGGGGAGCATCCCGGTGGCGTCGAGGTAGGCGCGACGGAGGAATGCCGCGTCTCCGGCGTCGGGCGACGGGGGGATGCCCAGCGATTCCAGCTTGGCGAGCCCCTTCTCGTCGATCGGATTCTTCCTCGGCGCGGAAGCGAAGACCTTCGGGTCCGGTTTTTCCGGGCTGGGGACGGTCACGGTGACCCGCCCAACGAGCGTGCCGAACAGGACCGCGATTGCTCCCTCGCCGGTCCCTTCCACCTTGATCTGCCCCGAGTCGTCCACCCTGGCCAGGGTGTCGTCGGAGCTGCTGTACTTGGCCCAGTGGGTGACATCCTCGACCCGGCCATCCGAATAGAGGGCCTGGACGATGATCCGCTGGGCATCGCCGACGCCCAGCTTGACGATCTCGGGGAAGATCTTGAGCGATCGGAGCTGCGGATCATGATCCGTGGGAGGCTTGGACCCTTCGGCGATCCAATCGGCGAGGACCCGGTAGTCGAACGAATCGGGGGCGAACTTGATCCCCCCGCCATGCTCGATGGCCCCCGTCGGCTTCAGCAGCAGCAGGCTTTCGGCCGGGGCCGTCCGAACAATCCGCCGCCCCCGCGCCTGCCGCGTGATCACGTCGTAGTCGACTTCCGGGCCATAAGCTCGGAGCGTGAGCCGGAAGCCGTTCTTGCCCGCGGCGGCGCCGTGGCAGGCCCCCGAGTTGCACCCCTGCTTGGTGAGGATCGCCTCGACGTGATTCCGGAAGCTCCAGGTGCCCGGCCTGTCCGCGTTTTCCACCGAGATCGGGATCGTCACGCTCCGGTCGCCCACCCTGGCGGTGAGATTCGTCAGCCCGTTGGCCACCGGGGTAACGATACCGTCGAGGCTCACGCGGGCGATCGCGGGATTCTCGACCTTGAACGCGGCCTTGCTTGTCAGGTCGGCGATCGAGGTCTTCCCGTCGTGCAACTCGACCAGGCAACGCTGCCGGGCATTCGGCCCGCTCAGGCGGAGCGTCGGGGGGAGGATTTGCAGCTCGTCTGCGCGGGCCGGGGACGAACCCGCCAACAGGCCCAGGTTCATCAGGCCCGAGAGAAAGGCCAGGCAAAGGTGGAGCCGATTGGGGACCGCACGAGTCATGGAGCCAATCCTGTGATCGATCACGTCAAGGAGCAGGAGCAATGGGGCCGGCCGGCGGAGGGGTCAACGTCGAGGAGCGGGGCGGGGGTCAGAAGAGTTCCTGAACCGGCTCGATGCCGTGGTCGACCAGCCGGAGCGGG
Organism: uncultured Planctomycetales bacterium; assembly: GCA_937997355.1. Classification (GTDB taxonomy): domain Bacteria; phylum Planctomycetota; class Planctomycetia; order Isosphaerales; family Isosphaeraceae; genus CALKTZ01. Next base: position 4,047 of record CALKTZ010001171.1, read on the forward strand.
CGGCCCTGCGGGCCGACAAGCTCGGTGGCGATATCGATGTTCAGGCCCTGGTAAACGGTCGCCGCGATTTCCTGGGGAGAGACCGGGCGATCCTTGGGGGCATAGCCGATCTCGTCGGATGCTCCGACGATCTGCCCGCCCTTCACCTTCCCCCCCGCGAAGAGGACCGACCAGCAGGCCGGGTGATGGTCGCGGCCGCCGGCGGGATTGACCTTCGGGGTCCGGCCGAATTCGCCGAGGGCCAGCACCATGGTGTTTTCGAGCATCCCGCGACGGCCCAGGTCTTCAAGGAGCGCCGTGTAGGCGTTGTCGAAGTTGGGGCCGACCTCGGTCTTGTAGCAGTCGATCGGGCTGAACGGCGACGAGCCGTGGATGTCCCAGGTGATCTCGTTGAAGACCGTCTCGAACATGTTGACGGTGACGAACCGGACCCCGCGCTCGATCATCCGGCGGGCGAGCAGGCAGCTCTGGCCGAACCGGGTGCGGCCGTAGCGGTCGCGAAGCTCGTCCGATTCCGCGGCGAGGTCGAAGGCTTCCCTCGCCTTGGGGCTCGACATCAGCTTGTAGGCCCCCTCGAAGTTGGCATCCAGGAGCTTGGCGTCGGGAGAAGCCTCGAAGGCCCCGACGGCGCCGTCGATGGCCGACCGGAGCGACCGTCGGCGATTTTCCCGGACGGCCGTCACGTAGTCCGGGGGGAGGAGGTCGGGAACCTTGAACGCCTTATCGTTCGGATTGGCGTTGATCAGGAACGGGTCGTATGTTTTACCCAGGTAGCCGGCCCCCTGGCCGTGCGGCATGTTGCCCCCGGTCGGGCCGATCGGCAAAGGGAGCAGGACGTGGGGAGGGGTGTCGTTCCGCGATCCCTGGAGCTTCGAGACGACGCAGCCGTAATGCGGATGCTCGATCCCGCCGGTGAAGAGCCGGCCGGTCTGCATCATCTGGTGGCCGGTGTCGTGGACGGCCGCGGCGGTGTGGTAGACCGAGCGGACCACGGCGACCTTGTCGGTCATCGTCGCGAGCCTGGGGAAGACCTCGGAGATGTAGAGCCCCGGGGTCCTGGTTTCGATCGGCTTGAACGGGCCGCGGATCTCCTCGGGGGCATCGGGCTTCATGTCCCAGGTGTCGAGCTGCGACGGCCCCCCCACCAGGAACAGGAGGATGCAATTCATCTCCGAGGCGTTCGAAACGGCCCCTTGCGCCGTCAAGGCTTGCAGCGTCGGCAAGCTGAGCCCGAGTGTCGAGATGGCGCCCGCATGAAGGAAGTCTCTGCGACTCATGCCGTCACAAAAGTGGACGGACTTGGAGGCGTCGATCCGAAACATCGCGCAACCTCTCGCGGCGTGGTTGTGATGGCGGGGGAGGATGGATCTGGGCAATATCATCCATCCTAACCGGGTTTCTTCGGGCGGTCAAACGCGAAACGAGTGAACTTCCGGATCAAATAGGAGGACATGATGGCGACGGGATTCCGGCCGAGCCCTCCTCCTTTTGGGGAGATTGGGGGGAGAGGATGTGATCAGCAAGCCGAAGCGAACCACCTGGTATCGTCCGCGGCGCTTCCTGTACAACTACTTTGGGCTCCGGAGCGAGCTTGGAGACCGACCGGACGTCAAGCGTGCGCCTGAATCCAGAATACCCACTCCTTTGACGGAGCAGTCCGATGAATCGTAGTCGCCGGAACTTCCTGCTTGCGGTCGGTATCGGGGTCGCATCGTCCAGGTCGTCTCCGCGCCGGGTCCAGGCGGAGGATGCGGACCCCCGGGTGGTGCGGACCTGGGGGACCAACGGCGAGGGGGACGGCGAGTTCGACATACCGATCGCCGTGGCGGTCAATCAGAAGAATGAAATCCTGGTCACCGACTTCCGGCAGGGGAATGCCGAAGCCAGGTCGCGCGTGCAACGATTCGATGAAGAAGGGGAATTCCTGGGGAGCTTCGAGACCGATCCCATGCCCGGCGGGCTGGCCCTGGACGGGGACGGTTTCCTGTATCTCACCCACATGATGAAGCACAAGGTCTCGGTCCTCGATCCGGCCGGCAAATTGGTCCGGGAATTCGGCAAGAAGGGATCGGCGCCCGGGGAATTCGACCAGCCGGGCGGGATCGCCCTCGGCCGGGATGGGTCGGTCTATGTCGCCGATCAGGTGAACCGACGGGTGCAGCGGTTGTCACCGAAGGGCGAGCCCATCAGCTCCTGGGGTAAATATGGGACCGCGACCGGCGAATTCGGCGG
>CALKTZ010001172.1 GCA_937997355.1 uncultured Planctomycetales bacterium
CCCCCCCTTCCGATTGACCGTGGCGGCACTCCTGGGACTCATCGCTTGCATCGCCTTGAATATCTGGCTCTTCCGAGTCGGCATCTTCTGGGGCATCCTCGGGCTCAACATCAGCAAGCACGTCCTCGTGGCCTATCTCTGCCAAATCTGCAGCGTCGAGCGACGAACCGGCCAGGTCCCCGTGAAGACCCCTCCGCAAGTTCCCAAGGTGCCTACCTGAACGGCTCGTGAATCGCGATAGCGGTACGTTTCCGCGCCTCACCCCTCGAAAATCTCGCAACGCCTCATTCCGCCTCGCGCGACGCCCCAACGCATCCACGGTTTTACAATATCGGACTATTGTTGTTTTGATGTGGGCGCGATGATCGGCTTTCTGTATGATCCGGCGCTGCCATCGTGACGAATCCCAGCACGGCCAATTCGACTTCGCATCCATGTTCTAGAGTCTGTGTGGCCGATCGTTTCCGGGAGGACCCCATGAGTGCATCGCGACACGGACGTTTGCTGCTCGTCGAGGATGAATCACGGCTCCGAAATTTGATCGCCCGGTTCCTTCACATCGAAGGCTACGAGGTCCTCGAGGCCGAGGACGGCCGACAGGGGGTGGACCGCTTTCGCGAAGCGGGGCCGTTCGATTTGGTCATCGTCGATCTGGATCTCCCCAAGCTCACGGGCGTGGAGGTTTGTCGCCAGATCAAGGGCACGGCCCCGGCCCAATCGATTCTCGTTTGCAGCGCGGCGATCCTCGACCCTCACTTCGCCGCGCTCGACGAACTCGAAATCGATCGGATTTTGACGAAGCCCTACCTTCCCGCCAGGCTTCTCAGCGAAGTTTGCTCGGCCGTGCGGCCATCGTCGAGGGCCATTGCGAGCCCCATAGCCGCGGATCCGACCGCGAGGGATTCGCGATGGAGTTCGGCCCCGGCTCATTCCCAAGGGCCCGTGCCTCACGCTCACTCCCTGGTCAAATCGACCCAATCGAAGTAAAATCCGGTCCTGGGCCAGTACTTTCGCCTCCTCTCGTTTTCAGCGATGAGACGGAGAACGATCGAGCAAGGGCACGAATTCGGGTCAACCCGAGCAAACATTCCACAACAACTGTGAAGAAGGACGGTTTCATGGCTGGGAAACCGCTGAATCGACTCGAGCTGCGACGTCAGAGCGAGGCGGCTGAGCCCCTCGATCCGATGGAGGACGAGACGGAAGAATCGGTTGAAGAGACCGATGAAGACGAGGTCCAAGAACGTAAACCGAAACGAAAGCCCAAAGCCGCTCCGAAATCGAAGGCGAAGGCATCGCGACAAGCCAAGCCGGCGACCCGCATGCGGATCGTCTGGTCCGTCCTGAACGACGCATTCAAAACGGTCGCGACGTTCGAGTACGCCCAGAAAGAAGCGGCCGAAGCGAAAGCCGCCGAGCTGACCGCCCGGGGCAAGGGGGTCCACTTCGTCCAGCGGACCAAGGAACCGATGCCCGAGGATGCTCCGGGCATCGGCGCGGTCATCCCGAGGGCCGAGCTCACCCCCGCCGCCAAGGTCGTCGCCAAACTCGCCGAATCCGCCGCATCGGACGATGACGACGATTCGGAAGACGAGGATGAAGAGAACGAACCCGATTTCGAGGATGACGACGAGGACGAGTGACGCAACCGCTTGAGAATCGCCGTTTGCGGCAACACCCAAAACGCAATTCGGCTTCCCTGAATTCATCTCATGAATTCAGGGAAGCCGTCTTGAGCGATCTCGTGAATCGAAACGCTCGAAATTCGTCAGCGCGGAGGAGGGCACGATCAACCCTCGCTCATCTTCGGCGTTCTTTCGAAGAAATGGGCGCACGAGGATTTGAACCTCGGACCTCACCCTTATCAGGGGTGCGCTCTAGCCAACTGAGCTATGCGCCCTTTGCTTACCGACTTCCCAAATTGGGAAGGCCCAATTCTAATCACACATCGTCGAGAGTCAACCACCTACTCCCCGTAACGTTGAAGTTACCCCGCTCAACTTCCCCTGAATCCACCGATTTGCCGCTCTCATGAAGGAAGCGAGCCCAAAAGAAGAAGAACGCTTCGGGAAGGGTTGTTTCAAATTGGCCCAAGCTTGCCCGGCCAGTTGGTTGACAAACGCAAGATCGCCCGGTATCGTCACTACGGCGGTTGACCGGGCAGATAGCTCAGTTGGTAGAGCACAGGACTGAAAATCCTGGTGTCGGGAGTTCGACCCTCCCTCTGCCCATTACACGTAAGTCTTGCCGAACGTAGAATTTGCGTACCTGACCGACATCGGACAGTGCGACCCAGAATCTCCAACTCTTTCCGTAGTCTACGGAGAAAGTGGGTGGGCGCATGGTGTCATACAGGCAAAATAACTCAGAATGCCCGAAACTCAGCCATCACAAAGGCTCGGGGCAAGGCGTCGTCCGGCTCAACGGCCGGGATGTCTATTGCGGTCGTTTCGGGACCGCCGAATGTCTCTCGACCTACCATCGGACGATCGCCGAATGGCTGGCGAATGGGAGGCGATCGGTCGTTCCCGACGACGGGGCAGGGGCCGAACCCGGCGACCTCACGATCAACGAGCTTGCCCTGGCCTACGTCGAGTTTGCATGCTGCTATTACCGCAAGAACGGGCGAGAAACCTCGGAGGTTCGCGACATTCGCTTATCGATCCGTAAGGCGCGTCGGATCTATCTCGGACCCTCCGCCCAAGCTGTACTCCACCCCTTGCTCCGGGCCGAGCTGTCGTTGCACCTATTTTCACCGCGAGAGGCGATGGAGCACCGCCTCGCCGGAAAACGCGCGAGCCGGAAAACCAGGATCCAGCCATCCCAGAGGGACCGCAGTAAGGCTAAACCGAAGCGTGCTCCGGGCGATCGGTACGACACCCGGTCGTACTACCACGCAGTCATATTTGGCATCCGAGCGGCGAATAAGGCTGCCGAGATCCAAGGCCGGGATGCGATCCCGCACTGGCACCCGAATCAACTCCGTCACAACGCGGCGACTCGGCTCCGTCGAGAGTTCGACCTAGACGTGGCCCGCGCCGTCCTCGGGCATAGCTCCCCGGTCGTGACCGAGGTCTACGCCGAGCTGGATGAAACGAAGGCGGCCGAGGCGATGGAGCGGGCCGGCTAGTGTATATTAGCGCACATATTCCTGGGGGAGTTATGGGCAACACAGTACGTGTCTGGAGACAGGATCGCTGGGCCCAGTTTATGGTCGACCTCGATACATGCCTTCTGTTTCGGTTGTGGAGGAAAGACTGGACTAAAGACCTGAAAAACACTTTGTTCTCCGGTGAGCGTCTGCGACGCTTTGTTGGAGCTCAACGACTGGAGGTGCGATTTTTCGAGCTGACGGAAAAAATGAGCCGCATGATTGATGCGGCTTTTGTTCATGGTCATTTTTCTTGTTGGAGTAACGACCATGGGCAAGCAACTCGTCAGTGACGAACTCTGGGAGCTCATCGAACCGCTCTTGCCTCCCGAACCGCGGCGTCGCTTTCGATATCCTGGTCGCAAACCGTTGGATCGCCGCAAGCTGCTTTGCGGGATCATCTTCGTGCTCAAGACCGGTATCGGTTGGGACGACCTGCCGACAGAATTGGGATGGGGATGCGGGCGGACCTGTCGGGAGGCCTTGGGAGCATGGCAAGAGGCCGGCGTCTGGCGGCGGTTGCATGAACTGTTGCTGGCCAGGCTCAACGAGGCCGGTTTGATCGACTGGTCGCGAGCGCTGGTCGACAGTGCTTCGGCCAAGGCGCCCAAGGGTGGGGCTGAAACGGGGCCAAGCCCCGTGGATCGCCGGGATCGAGACCGAGTCGGTATTGGTGGACAAGGGGTATGACTCGGATGTCAACCGGGCCGCGATCCGTGCGGCCGGGGTGGAGCCGTGTATCCCACAGCGGCGCAATCGCGAAGAGGTGATGCCCTACGACCGGCACCTGTACCGGGAGCGGAACGTGGTGGAGCGACACTTCGCCCGAATCAAGCAGCACCGCCGAGTAGCGACCCGGTACGATATGAAGGCCGCGAACTTCCTGGGCTTCGTCTGGGTCGCGTCCATCGTTATCATGCTCGCGTGTAGCTTCATCACACGACCCAGCCTCAGTCAATACGGCCTAGAAGAGCTCGGCGATCGGCTGGCCATTCTCCTCGACGATCGCCCGAGGGCGTCCCGTGCCGTCCTGGTAGGTCGCGTCGAGCGGGACGCCCATGTAGCGGTAGAGGGTCGCGGCAAGATCGCTGGGCGTGACCGGCCGCTCCTTGATGTGACCGCCGTCGGCCTCGGTCGATCCGATCACCTGCCCATGCCGCAGGCCGCCGCCGGCCAGGAGCATGGACATCACCGGATCCCAGTGGTTGCGGCCGTCGGTGCTCCCCTGAGTCCCCATCACGGGGGTCCGGCCGAATTCCCCCATGGCGATCACCAGAACGTCGTCGAGCTTCCCTCGCTGTTCGAGGTCGGAAATCAGGGTCGTCACCAGATGATCGAAGAGCGGGAGCAGGGGGCCGAGTCCATTCTTGATACCGCCATACGGCGGGATGTTGTCGCCGTGGGTGTCCCAGGTTCCCGAGGAGGGATGATAACTCAGGTCGATCGTCACGAACGCCACCCCCGCCTCGACCAGCCGACGGGCCAGGAGCGCCTGCTGGCACCAGAGGTGCTTGCCGTAACGGTCGCGGGTGCGAGGGTCTTCGAGCGAGAGGTCGAAGGCGTCGCGGGCGCGACGCCCCAGGAGTAGCTCCATCGCCTGCGACTCGAAGGCGTTCATCCCTTCGATCGACGTCGAATAATCGAGCGATCGGCGCAGGGTATCGAGGCTCTCGCGGAGCGTCTGCCGGGCCGTGAGCCGGTCCGGAGATACGCCGACGGGGAGCTGGAAGAAATTGGCTCCGGAGATTCGTCCCGAATCGACCCCCACATCGTTATAGACCGGCAGCCTGGAGGCATGGTTCGCCAGGAACGGATCGTAGCGCTGCCCGAGGTATCCCCCGTAGGCGAGGTGTGACCTCGAACGCGAGAATGCAACATAGGGGGGCATCGCGGGATGATTCGGCCCGCGCATCTTGGCGACCACGGACCCGATCGCCGGATACATCACCGCCTCGGGATTGGTCCGCGGATCGGCGTTGCGATAGCCCGTTTGAAAGGTGGTGCTCGGCTCGTGATTGCTGGTGCGGGAGTCGACCGATCGGATGATCGTGAATCGGTCGAGCATCGCCGCCTGGAGCGGGAGATGCTCGCAGATCCGAACTCCCGGGAGTCTGGTCGCGATGGTCCCGAACGGCCCACGGTTCTGGAGGGGCCGATCGGGCTTGGGGTCCCAGGTGTCGATCTGGCTGGGGCCTCCGGTCATCCAGAGCAGGATGATCGACTTGGGGCCGGCCCCGGACATCCCTCCGATCGCCCGCTGCCGGAGCAGGCCGGGGAGGCTCAGGCCGGCGAAGCCGGCCATGCTTGCCTTCAGCAAGTTGCGCCGGGTCATCACGCAAAGCCCTTCGGCTTCCCGGGGATAGTAGGTGGCGAACGCGTGATTGTGCGAATGAGGAGGACGCATACCATCAAGCCTCAATCGGGCGGAGCGGGGGCATGAAGGCGGAGGGAGGGCCGTCGAAGATTCGTGACAATTGTTTAACATATCCGATCTTCGGTCATGATACCACATCGACTTTGGAAACACGCATTCAATCAAGTCCTAGCTTTTTCGAGGCCGAGGAGGAGGAAATTGAAAAAACAGGGGCGCCTGAAGGCGACTTTTGGGGTTGCGCGGATCCACCCCAGGATGACAGCCGGACCATCGAGTTTAGGATCGATGGGTTGAATAATCCGGATCGGACCAGGCTGGCAAAGCTCGGTCGGCTTTCGTACAACGACGGCGACCTGTCGGCATCGACGAGGCAAATTGGCCCGAGCCGGAATCGGAATCGACGATCGATTCGCGGCGATCGCCACGGATTTGGGAGATCGCGGATGAGCCTGATGGATTCGCCCGAAACGCCCGAGATGAAGGGGATGGTCCCGACTCCTTCGGGCTTTCTTCATGCCCTGGGTCTCTCCCGCCCCGAGTTGAGGGCCTGGGCGCTTTATGACTGGGCGAACTCGGCGATGGTGACGACCATCCTCACCGCCGTCTTCCCGATCTTCTATGCGAAAGTTGCCTGCGCGGACTTCTCCGAAATAGTTGCTAATCGTTATTACGCGATCGCGACCACCATCGGCATGGTGATCATCGCGGTCATCTCCCCGTTCCTGGGGGCGATCGCCGATTACTCCGCGA
>CALKTZ010001173.1 GCA_937997355.1 uncultured Planctomycetales bacterium
CGGTCGGGCGTTTCGGCGGGGTCGGGAGACCCGCGCCGAACAAAGCGCGACCATGCGCAATCCGATCGTGATTCGGTCGGCCCGATTTGCTTTCGCCCCCCTCGCGTTGACCGTCACGCTCCTGCTCGCGACCGCCGCGAGCGGCGACGACGTGCGGTTCCAGGCGGGGATCGTCTACGCCGAGCCGGGGGGCGAGCCCTTGAAGCTCAACCTCGCCCGGCCGGCGACCGGCGACGGCCCATTCCCGGCGATCCTCTGCATTCACGGCGGGGGCTTCTCCGGCGGCCGTCGCGAGGACTACGACGAGTTGGCGCGCAAATTCGCCCGCCGAGGCTATGTGGCGGCAACCATCGATTACCGGCTCTCCCCCAGGCATCGCTGGCCGGCGCACATTCAGGATTGCAAGGCGGCCGTCCGATGGCTCCGCGCCCACGCGGCCGAGTACGGCATCGACGGCGAGAAAATCGGCGCGATGGGGAGCTCGGCCGGCGGGCATCTCGCGCAGTTCCTCGGCGTCACCAACGACGTCCGAGAGTTCGACGGCGACCCGTCAAGCAACGTCTCGTCGAAGGTCAACGCCGTGGCGGCCTGGGCGCAGGCGAGCGACTTCACCCGAGAATACGGCGTGTGGAAGGGGGCGGCCGAGGCGTTCCGGGGCTTCCTCGGGGCCGACCTCACGGCCGAGACGCGGAAGCTCCACGTTCGCGCGAGCCCCCTGTTCTGGGTCACCCCCAACGCGGCGCCGACGCTCCTGATCCACGGCACGGCCGACCAGGATGTCCTGTTCGTCCAATCGGCCTGGATCTACGAGCGGCTCCGTTCCGCGGAGGTCGACGCGACCCTCGTGCCGATCGAGGGGGGAGGACACGGTTTGACCGGGAAACATCTGGAACAGGCCGAAGAAGCGACCTTCCGCTTCTTCGACCGCCAGTTCGGCCCGAGCAAATCCGGGCGGAATTCACCGATCGAAAGGAAGTCTTCATGAACAATCTCTTGTCCGGAACCGGGATGTCCAAGGCCAGGCAGGCATTCCTTGAGCTTCGCGAGCAGATCCTCGATGGCCGATTGCCCGCCGGGACGCATCTCACGCTCCGGCCGATCGCGAAGTCGCTGGGGATGAGCGTCGGTGCCGTGTCGGAGGCGGTGCGCGAGCTGGTCCACGAGCAGCTCGTCGACTTCGAACCCAACTATGGAGCCCGCGTGAAGCGGTTCGACGCGGAGACCGTGCGGAGCCAGCATGTCCTTCGAATCGCCATCGAGTGCGAGGCGATCCGCCGTTGCACGGAGCGGATCACCAATCGATCCCTCGATGAGCTCGCCGTCCTCGCCGACGAGGTGGATCGCCTGACCGACGTCGAGGAAAAACTCTCCGAAGCCCGGAACCGCGACCTGGAATTCCACCTCCGAATCGCCGACCTCTCGGAAGTCCCTTCCCTGGCCTCGATCCTCCGTTCCTGCCATCTGGTCCGCCTGCTCGCCGTGGAATCGTCGGTCGCGCGAGAGGCCATGCGATTCTCGAATCGGACGCACACGGAGCTTGTCGACTCGATCCGGACCCGCGACCCGGACATCGCCGAACGGGCGATGCGGGACCACTGCGAGCATTCGCTGCAATTGCAGCTTCAAATTGCGTTCGGCGCCGGCAACCGGCGAACCGGCTCCTGACCGGAGCGCAATGGAACGGAGGGTTTCTCATGCACGATCAACCGCGATCGTCGGCCGGGCGGATGCTCGTCCTCCTCGCATGCGGGCTTGCCGCCCTGGGAACCGGCGGCGGTGCATCTCGGGGGGCCGACGAATCGGGCGTCACTTTCTTCGAGAAGCAGGTCCGCCCCGTGCTGGCGGATAACTGCTACGACTGCCACGGCCCGAGCACGGGCAAGGGGAAGTCGGGGCTGCGCGTCGACTCGCGGGCCGCGCTCCTGCGAGGGGGGGAGTCCGGGCCGGCGATCGTGCCGGGCCAGCCCAACCAGAGCCTCTTGATCCTCGCCGTCCGGCACGATGGCGCCGTGGAGATGCCGCCGAAGAGCAAGCTCCCGCAGGCCGAGATCAACGCGCTCGCCGCCTGGGTGAAGATGGGTGCCCCCTGGCCGGATTCGCCGGATTCCAACGACACCAAACCGACGACCGCCCAGGCCCCCGCCGCGACGAAGGAGAAAGTTCAGAAGGGACAGGACTTCTGGGCCTTCCAACCACCGAAGCCAATCATCCCGCCGCAAGTAGCCGATGCCGCCTGGGCACGCTCGCCAATCGATCGGTTCATCCTCGAAAAGCTATCGGCCGCGGACCTTCGCCCCGCGCCTCCGGCCGACAAGAGGACACTCATCCGTCGCGCCACGTTCGACCTGACCGGGCTCCCGCCGACCCCCGAGCAAATCGAGAGCTTCTTGCGCGACGAATCGCCGGACGCCTTCGCGCGGGTGGTCGACCGGCTGCTGGCGTCCCCCCAATACGGCGAGCGCTGGGGGCGGCACTGGCTCGATGTCGCCCGCTATGCCGACTCCAACGGCATGGACGACAACCTGGCCTATGCCGATGCCTGGCGCTACCGCAATTACGTCATCGCCTCCTTCAACGCCGACAAGCCGTTCGACCGGTTCCTCACCGAGCAGCTCGCGGGTGACCTCCTGGCCGAGCAAACACCCGCCAAACGCGACGAACTGCTGATCGCGACCGGCTTCCTCTCGCTCGGGCCGAAGATGCTCGCCGAGGACGATCCGGTGAAACAGCAGATGGACATCGTCGACGAACAGCTCGACACCACCGGCCGCGTCTTCCTCGGGCTGACGATCGGCTGCGCCCGCTGCCACGACCACAAGTTCGACCCCATCCCCCAGAGCGACTACTACGCGATGGCGGGGATCTTCAAGAGCACCCGGACGATGATCTCGTACCGGGTCGACTCGAAGTGGAACGCCGCCGGCCTCGGCGGGCTTCAGGCCGCCTTTCGAATCAAGGACCTCGAACGGATCATCGACCGACACGACAACGCCCTCGTCAATGGCGCCACCAACCGGATGTCGGACGAGGAGCGGACCGCGCACACGAAGCTGCTGGAAGACGCCAAGGCGGAATACGCCGCGATCCCGAAGGCGATGTCGGTGGCCGAGGGGGATGTCGGCGACCTGCACGTCTTCCTCCGGGGAAATCACCTCACACACGGCCCCGTCGCGCCGAGAGGGGTCCCCAGGGTTCTGGCGAAAACTCAGCAACCGGCCTTCGGCAAATCGACGAGCGGCCGGCTCGAACTGGCCCGTTGGCTGGCGAGCGCGCAAAATCCCCTCACGGCCCGCGTGCTGGTGAATCGAGTCTGGCGATGGCACTTCGGCAAGGGGCTCGTCCCGTCGGTCGACAACTTCGGCAAGCTGGGGCAGCTCTCTTCGCATCCCGAGTTGCTCGACTGGCTGGCGAACCGGCTGATCGAAGGGGGCTGGTCGTTGAAGTCGCTCCACCGGCAGATCCTGCTGTCCCAGACTTACCGGATGGGGAACGACTGGAACGAGAAGGGGGCTCAGGCCGACCCCGAGAATCGGCTGCTCTGGCGCTTCCCCCGCCGTAGGCTGGAGGCCGAGGCGGTGCGAGATGCCCTGCTCGCCGTGAGCGGCAAGCTCGATCCTTCGGTCGGGGCCGCGATGCTCCCGGCCTCGCCGTTCCTCAACCTCTCGCTGGGCGGCGCATCCACCGGCCCGGCGCTTTACGAG
>CALKTZ010001174.1 GCA_937997355.1 uncultured Planctomycetales bacterium
GGTGAAACTGTTCCCCCAGCCCGGCATCTGGATGGCCGAATCCATCTCCTTGATGAGGTCGTTCTTCGACTTCTTCCAGAGCAGGAGCCGATCGGAGAACGGTTTGTCGAGCGAGGTCCGGAGGGATACGAGTTCGTCATTGGTTGTTTCGCGCGCCATCAGCTTGCGTTCGCGTCCCTGCCGGACGAGCGATTCCAGGGCCGACCAGTTCGCCGCGCCGACCGCGCGGTCGAAGAGTTCCCAGTCGATCTTCCTGGCCGCCTCGGCAAGTCGCCGCTCGTGCTCGTGTTCCAGATGTTCCTGAATCCGGCTGAAGAGCGTGGACTTTTCAAGTCCCGCGAGATTCCTGGTCGCCTCGACGACGGTCTCGAACGTGGAAGGGGCCGGCGTCAGCAAATCGGGGCGGTCGCGGAGCATCCCTCGGCCAACCATGAGCTTCGCCGCCGCCTGGACCAACTCGGCGACATCATCCGGGAGGGTCTGTTCGGCAAGCCGGTCGCGATGCGGCTTTGCGAGTGTTTCGATGAGCGAGGTTCGTTCGGCGGCCGTCGGCTTCCTCACGACTGCCGAACGATCGACGAGCGCCAGAATCCGATCGATCGCCGCGCCGATCAGGGCATCGCCGAATTCCGGCCGATGCTCGGCCAGCCGGCGAACGGCCAGGGTTCGGAGCGTTTCATCGACCGACGTGGCGGCGGCCATCGTCGCTTCGTTGATCAGCGAAGCCTCGTCATCGGGCGCGATGGTTCCGAACAGCCCTTTGGCTCTCAACGCCGCCAGGACGACCCGCGTCTGTGCCTCGGCGTCTTCGTAATTCATCTTCCGCTTGGGCCAGGCCGCCCGATCATGGAGGTTGATGACCGTCTCGATCATGTCGAGCGGCGAGGGATCGGTCGGGGTCTCGGCCCGCCCCGCCTTGCCGACGACCTGACGGACTTCGGGGAAGCCGCGCAGGATCTCGTCGCGGACGCGAAGGTCGCGCGCGGCCTCGGCGATCGAAACCCGGGGGCCCGTGGTCGGCATTTCCATCAGGCTTTGCTCGTCGAGGTCGGGCATGAATTCCCGACCGAGCTTCGTCGAGGCGACGTATCCCAGCCCGAGGATGATCACGAACAGCCAGCAGACGAGCGTGGTCCGATCCATCAGCCAGGAAAGCATCGGCTTGAAGATCTGGATCATCGTCCGGACCAGCCAATTTTCGTCTTCGGATTTGATCCGCCCTCGTAGGAAGATCGGGATGAGGGCGGGGACCAGGGTGATCGAGAGGATCGCCACGCCGATGAGCGCGAAGGTTTTGGTGAAGGCGAGCGGGTGGAACATCTTCCCCTCGCGTCCGGTGAGGGCGAACACCGGCAGGAAGGAAAGGATGGTGATCAGGACCGAGAAGAAGATCGGCCGGCCCACGGTGCGGCAGGCGCGGATGACGATCTCCGTCGTGTCGCCGGAGACGCGCCGCCGCCCGAAGTGGCGGGTCAGATGGTGCGCGGCGTTTTCCCCCATCACGACCGCCTGATCGATCAGGATGCCGACCGAGATCGAGATTCCGGCCAGGCTCATGATGTTCGACGACATCCCGAAGATTCGCATCATCAGGAAGCTGAACAGCACGGCCATCGGCAGCGTGATGGTCACCACGAAGGCGTTGCCGAGATGCCCCATCACGAGCAAGATGGCGATCGAGCAGACGATCAACTCTTCCTTGACGGTGCCGATCACGGTTTCCAGGGCCTTGTGGATGAGGGGCGTCCGGTCATAGAACGGGACGATGCGCACCCCTTCGGGGAGCCCCGCGCGGAGGGTCGAGAGCTTCTCCTTGACCCGCCTCGTGACCTCCAGCGGATTTTCGCCATAGCGCATCAGCACCACCCCGCCGACGACCTCCTCACCGTTCTTTTCCAGGACGCTGCGCCGGAAGGCCGGGCCGACCTGCACCGAGCCGAGCATCTCGATGGTGATGGGGACGCCGTCGGCTCGCTGGGCGACGACCGTTTCCCGAATGTCCTCCAGGTTCTCGATCCAGCCGACGGAGCGGATCAGGTACTCGGCATTTCCCTGGTGGATGACACGGCCCCCCACCGAGGAATTCGACCGCGAGATGGCCGCGTCGACTTCCCCCAGGCTGATGCCGAATGCCCGGAGCTTGTTCGGATCGAGGTCCACCTGGTATTCGCGAGGGGCGCCGCCGACCGAGGCCACCTCCGCCACCCCCGGCACGCTGTTGAGCTGATAGCGGATGTACCAGTCCTGGATCGAACGGAGCTGCCCCAGGTCTTTTCCTTCCCCTTCGACGGTATACCAGAAGATCTGGCCGACCGCCGTCGCGTCGGGGGCGAGATAGGGGATGACGTTCGGCGGCAGGAAGGTCGAGGCGATCGAAAGCTTTTCCAGCACGCGCTGGCGGGCGAAATAGTAGTCGGTGTCGTCCTTGAAGATGATGGTGATCATCGAGAAGTTGAACTCGCTCGACGACCGCACGACCTTGACCCCCGCGAGCCCTTGCAGGTTGACCGAGAGGGGATAGGTGATTTGATCCTCGATCTCCTGGGGGCTTCGCCCCATCCAATCGGTGAAGACGATCACCTGGTTCTCGGAGAGGTCGGGGATGGCGTCGACCGGCATCGTGACGAGCGCGTAGGCCCCCGCGATCCCGAGGGCCATCGACGCCAGGATGACCAGGAACCGGTTGCGGATCGACCATTCGATGATCGACTCGATCATGCGCGTCCTCGTCCTCGGTGGGAGATCATCTCCGTCGGGCCGTGTCCGTTTCCAACTCCGCCGACCGCGGCGGGTGCTTGTCGGCATGCGCCGGCGTTTCGCTCGGCTGAGATGGGGCAGGCTCCGCGCCGGGATTGATGCGGCTTTCGGCATCGATCAGGAACGCCCCCGCCGCCGCGACCTTTTCCCCCACCGCAAGCCCGCTCAGGACCGGGAATCGGTTCCCGGTTCGAGGCCCGAGCACAACCTCTCGTCCCTCGAAAACCCCCGGCTCGGCCTCGATATACACGATCTTGCGGGAACCGGTATCGATCACCGAAGATTCGGGGACGCTCAGGATCTCGTTCTCCGGCGCGGGGGCCAGCCGGGCGAGATAACGCGCGGGCTGGGCCTTCAGCTTGGGGGAGCATGCCTCGCAGCACGCCCAGACCTTGTTCCCTTCAACCTCGACGCTCACGGGGGTTCCCATCGCCCCGAGCTTCAGGTTCGTCACGAGGCATTTTTCCTGTTCCGAGGCGGTGAGATTGACCATCGAGCGATTCTTGCCCGTCAACTCACCCCCCTCCTTGGATTTCCGCATGGCCTGGAACTCGGGGAGGTCGGCCATCTGGGCCCTGAGGGTGATCGTGGCGAACATCTCCGGACGGAGCCGGAGGCCGGGGTTGTCGAGAGCGAAGCGGACTTCAATCGTTCGGGTTGTCGGGTCGAGAAACGGCTGGATGAACTCGACCTTCCCCGGGAATGACTTACCCGGATAGGCGACCACGGATGCCTCGACCGAATCCCCCTCGCGGATCAGGCCGAGCTGATGCTCGAACACCTGAGCCTTGATCCAGATCGAACGCAGGTCGGCGACTTCGAACATCGGAAAACCTTCGCCGACCTCCTGCCCTTCCACCACGTTCTTCTTGAGCACATGGCCGCCGATGGGTGACAGGATCGGCACCTTGAAGTCGGTCTTGCCTGTTCTGAGGATGTCGTCG
>CALKTZ010001175.1 GCA_937997355.1 uncultured Planctomycetales bacterium
TACAGGAATTGATCGGTGTAAACCTGGGTCGTGTCGGCGGAATACCCGGGGAGGATCAGGTGTACGTCGTGCAGCGGATTATTAGAATCAACACCATTGACATAAATATAAAGATTTACATTCTGTCTTGTCACGAGGACCGTTCCCCGCGAGACGCCGTCGGCGCCTCGGACGACGGGGCCCTGGAGCGTGCCGGCGCCGCTGAAGGTGAAGTTCCCCGCGCCCTGATAGCTGAATTGGTACACGCCGGTCGGATTGTGCGCCAGCGCGACGAACGAGGAGGCGTCGACCAGCGGATATCCCTGCGAGGTCGTCGGGACGGGGGTGGCGCCGTCCCACACGTTGGCGTAAGGGTTCCAGTCCCTGAAGGCCTTCGTGAGGTCGACCCAGATCGGGTCCGCGTCATAGGGCGTGCTGAACGTCAGGTTCACGCCGACCGTCAGCAGGTTTCGATCCTCGAGCAGGTCTCCCTGCGGCCTGAACGCATTGCGCTTGCGTGCTCTCGCCATCGACTGGCGCCTGGGTGCATGAGCCATTGATGAATAATCCGGTTGTGAAATCGAAAATTGGGGGATGGCGCGAGAGCCGACGCGGACTCTTGACGAGCGCGCGGACTCACCCGCGTGATGCATGATCACATCAACAAATCAATTAGAACTTCTGAGTAGTGGGCGATGAGTTGAGAGGATTCTAAGAGTGCGATTCGCGTTTTACAAGGAGCGGACTCGTAGCCGGGCCGGGGCGAATCGATCGCGAGCCCGCCCCCGCCGTACTGATCCAAATCGCTCTACGAAGTGCTGCCCTTTTCGTGACACCGCGCCGGACGAACCTCGGCCTGAAACCGAGAAGAACCGTCGATGACGGAACTCCGATGCGTCCTCCTCGGCGATTCCCGAGCATTCTCGCACGAACGTAAACAAGCTTGAAATCTTTAGTCTTTCCTATGTTTCAAACAATATTTGATTCAGCACATCCAAGATTGCGAGGACAAGCCTTCGCCGCGCACCACACGAGCATATACTGTCCACATGTTCCCTATTCGTGCCTGTTTCCGCCGACGCTCTGGCTGGCCAAATATTTTTTGAAAAAATTTTCTGCCGCGTCGATGTCGGCTTTATTTGGATGCCCGCCGAAGGGCATTTCGTCCTCCTCCTTCCCGCTTCCGTGCCCGACTTTCGAGGAGGGCGGCCAATCGGTATTCGTTCGATTCTCCAAGATTGGCTTTCGAGCGTGAATCGCCGATGACGGGGATGTAAGTGTTCCAAGAAACCTGGGATTCGGGTCCATGCTGGATTGATAGACGGCATTCGGGCCGATCGACCCGTCGCCAATCCACCGAGGACTCGGGTCTACCCTCGCCACGGCACCCAATCGAGGTGACGCAAAGAATGGAAAAGTGAAACCACGCGCGGCCGGGCGAAGCGAGCGGTTTGCGGATTGAGAGGATTATGCTGGAAAGGATTGCAAGCGATGACGCTCACACGCTTAACCACTTGATTGGCTGGTTTTCTTGCCTCAAACTCGCCTCTTCAAACAACGACTTCCAAGATTCCTGTCGGCTTACCTTGAATACTTGAATATCGGATGCGACGAGATGTTAAACATCCCCTCGATTGGGACGGCGTGCAGTCGGTTGGGTCGTCTTGGATTTGGAATCGCGATCGTTCTCTTCTAAAATTCCAGCAACGGCTCTTCCGTGGCTCCCGATCGAGAAATCTGGGGCCAAATTGCAAAATGGGTCAATCGGCCGGGAACTCTGGCCGTCCATGGAGCGTCTCACAGTTAAATGATTGATCCTCCAGACGATCACGAGCTGGTGCATGCCTGTCGCGCGGGGAACGCCGACGCCTTTGGCCTTCTAGTCCGGCGTTACCAGGATCGCCTGTACCCGACGATCGTGCGCCTGCTCGGTTCCGCGGAAGATGCTCGAGACGTCCTCCAGGATGCATTCGTGCGTGCCTATGTAAAGCTCGACCAGTTCCACGAGTCGAGTTCCTTCTACACATGGATCTATCGAATCGCCATCAACCTCGCGATCAGCCGGAATCGTCGTCGTGGCCGCCGCACTTTCGGCTTCAGTCAAGGAGGCCGGATTGGTCAAAACGCGGTGAATCCGATCGACCCTCGGCGAGAGGCAGACCCGGGTGCCGAGCTTGATCGCGTCGAGCGCGAGGAGCAAATCCAGCGGGCCCTGGCGACCCTCTCCCCCGAGCACCGAGAGGTCGTGATCCTCAAGGACCTGGAAGATCATCGTTACGAGGAAATCGCCGAGTTGTTGAACGTCCCCATCGGGACGGTCCGGAGCCGGTTGCACCGGGCGCGTAGCGAGCTGAGACAACGGCTCGGCGGCTTACTCGCCAACGAACTGACTCCGCAACAATCCCAAACCTCGCGATAGACATAGACACGGACGGCGGCAAACCAGAGGTCCTCCCCGAAATCCGCGGGCTAAGATCCGAATACACTTTGTCCCTCGTGAAAACGTCGACCATGACTACCCAAGATTCCCCCGACGACGACATTCTCTTGCTCTTGAGCGACTATCTCGATGGCGAGCTCGATCCAATCGAACGTGAGGCCGTCGCATCGAAAATGTCGTCCGACCCTCGCCTCTCGGAAGAATTGGGGCGGCTCAGCGAAATCAAGGAACTCCTCGCCGGGATGAGCCGGCCGAAGACTCCCGATCTCTCCGGCCAGGTCGTGGCCAAAATCGAGGCCCTCCAGAAATCTCG
>CALKTZ010001176.1 GCA_937997355.1 uncultured Planctomycetales bacterium
CAGTTCCCAGCGCAATGCGGCGGGATCGCGATTCAGAACTTTCAGGGCCTTGCGGATATCGCGGGCGAACCACTCGGCGCGGGAGAGTCTCCAGCCCCAGTAGAGCCAGCCGGCGAGGATCGGCACCATCAGCCAGGGGAGCACGCTCATGCTCCGCAGGCCCGGGAAGAGATACAGGAGCAGGCCGATGAACAGGGTCGTTCCGACGCCGATCTGGAGATCGCGACGCGTCCAGAGGGGGCGGAACCCCGATCGGCGGCGCAACCGACTCCATCGCTGGTCGATCGGCTCGCCGGTCGAGGCGTCGTAGAGGGCCGCGAGCAGCAGGAGGTCGCGGCGCTGGTCGAGGCTCAGCACGGAGAGATCGATCTTCCCGGCCGTGAGCATGTCCACGAGCTGGGTCACGCCGAGCGACAGGATCGCGTCCATGTGATCCTGGAGCCGCCAGCGCGAGAGGACCTGGGCGCTATCCTTGGAGCGTGTGGCGGCGCGGAAGTTGTCGAGGTAGGGGTTGAAGTCGTCGTAGGAGATGACGAACACCCGCTCCTTGGGATGCGCCTGGTTGTACCCCTCGATTTCGGAGGTGATTTGCAGGCGGAGGGCCGTCTTGCCGCTCCCCTTCTCGCCGAAGACGAGCGCCGTGGAGGGATCGGCCGGGCTGCCGATGATCTTGTTCCAGGCGGGATGATGGATGGTTTCCAGGCAACGACGCTTGAAGACGGTGTCGGTCTGCGCGTCCTCCTCGCTGAAAGGATTGCCCGAGATGCCGTGGTGCCGCAGGAATTGCTCCGTCTTCATCCTCGCCGGGACCTTTCCGAAACAGGGTTCGAATCCGAACTCGTCCGCGCAGGGTCTGGCCTCGGTGGGACCAGAAGGCCGACTCGTCGAGATTCGTCTTACCGAAATCCGCCCTTCGCCGCAATCTCAGGCAAATGGCGCGCAAAGGGCCATTCTAACACGCGGCCGGTCGTCTCTTCGCGGGCAGTACCCCATTATTGCTCAAAAACCAACGCCCGGTAGTGAGCGTTGGTTCATTTGCTCGGATGCGCAGAAACCGGCGAGACGCATCAGGAGTGGCGAGGTAACGGCCGATAGAGCCGATAGGTCTTGTAGCCGCCGCCGAGATTGGCGGCCTGGTATCCGGATTGGAGGAGGATTCGCGTCGCGAGATAACCGCGCTGGCCGACCAGGCAATAGGGGGCGACCAGGCGGTCATGGGGGATTTCGCCGATCCTCCGTCGTAGCTCATCAACCGGAATATTCAAAGCGCCCGGGATATGCCCTTCGGCAAACTCCCCGGCGGTGCGGACATCCAGCAGCAAGGGGCGTTGTGCCTCGGGCATTTCGAGGATCGCGTCGACATCGATCTGGGGGTGGTCCCCTCGGATCAGTCCCGATGCCACGAATCCCGCCATGTTAACCGGATCTTTGGCCGAGCCGTACTGAGGTGCGTAGGCGAGTTCCGCCTCTTCCAGGTCGAACACGGTGAGACCGGCCTGAATCGCCATGGCCAGCACGTCGATTCGCTTATCGACCCCCGATCCTCCCACCCCTTGTGCCCCCAGGATTCGCCCGGTTTCCGGCTCGAATAAAAGCTTGAGGGTCATCGACTCCGCACCCGGAAAATAACCGGCGTGATTCGAAGGATGAATGTAGATCTTGCCATGGGGGCGATTCCCGCGCTTGAGGAGTTTTTCGGAGGCGCCGGTCATCGCGGCCGTGCGATCGAAGACCCGGACGATCGCCGTCCCCTGGGTCCCTCGATACCGCGAGGGTCGTCCGAAGATGTGGTCCGCCGCAATGCGGCCCTGCCGGTTCGCGGGGCCTGCCAGGGGGACCTGCGTCGCTCCGCCTAGCACGTAATCGTGAACTTCGATCGCATCTCCGACCGCGTAAATCTCCGGGTCCGTGGTCTGGAGATGTTCGTTGACCTTGATGCCGCCGCGAGGCCCGACTTCCAGGCCGGCGGCCACCGCGAGTCCGTTTTCGGGCCGGACGCCGATCCCCAGGATCACGAGATCGGCCGCGAGCTTTTCCCCGGACTTCAATCGCACCTTCAGCCCTTCGGAGGTTGACTCGAACGACTCGGCCGACTGCCCGAGCAGCAGCTTGACCCCTTTCGATTCCAGGTGCTCGGCCAGCGGGGTCGTCATCTCGCGGTCGAGCGGAGGAAGGACCTGATCCTGAAGCTCGACCACGGTCGTCGCGACACCTCGTCGGACCAGGTTCTCGGCCAACTCAAGGCCGATGAACCCTGCACCGACCACGACGGCGCTCCGGGTGCCTCCGTCGACCCGTGCCTTGATGCGGTCGACATCCTGGAGGTTGCGCAGTGTGTAGATCCCGGGGGAGTCGATGCCGGGAATCGGAGGTCGGAGCGGGGCGGCTCCGGGGGCGAGGATCAATCGGTCATAAGGCTCGTCGTACTCACTCCCGGTTGTCAGGTCGCGGACATGAACGGTCTTGCTTGATCGGTCGATCGATTCGACGTTCGACCTCGTGCGCACATCGAGCCGGAAGCGGGCCCGGAGTTGCTCCGGGGTGGTCACCAGCAGTTTGTCGCGTTCTTCGATTTCCTCTCCTACATAATACGGGAGGCCGCAATTGGCGAACGAGACATCGGGACCGCGCTCGAACAGGACGATCTCGGATTCCTCGGAGAGACGACGAGCCCGGGCCGCCGCCGAGGCTCCTCCGGCGACACCGCCGACGATGACAATCTTCATGATCGAGCCTCTTTCACCGGAGCACACGTGGGATCAGTTTCCTCGGCCCCGATCCGATTCCAGGGCATTCGTGCCAGCATCATCCCCATGCCGCAGGTATCGGTGATTCCCGCGAAGACCAACCCCGCCCCCACGAATGCGGGAATCGAGAGGAAGACGGGATGGATGAAAACTCCCAGGGCCGTGCCGAGCACGACGAGCGACCCGGCGGCGATCCGCACCTGCCGTTCCAGCGAGATCGCCTTCTTGCCTCGAACGACGGGGAGCCCGGCCTGCTCCCAGGCGAGCGTTCCCCCTTCCACATTGATCACGTTCGAATAGCCCGCGGCGCGGAACTTCTCCGCCGCCTGCTTGCCCCGCGCGCCGGACCGGCAAATCGTGTAGAGCGGGTTGGCCACCGCCCCTCGCCTCGCCTGCATCACCGCGTCCACGTCCAGCGTGTCGAGCGGAACAAGACGCGCGGGCTCGGCGTGAACTTCCCGATATTCGGCCGGAGTGCGCACATCGATCAGGTCGATGCGCTCTCCGCGACGTCGCAATTCTTCCAGCTCTTTCGGCAGGATCGTTGTACCGGTCATCTCATCCCCCATCGGATCTGAAGAGTCGCCCGCTCGCGGCATGGGCGACTTTCCTTCCCCGTTCGCCGTGCTACAATACTCGTGACTTCTTGAGCAACTATATTCCCAGATGGTTATTTAGTCAAGAGATGGCCGAGGCGATCCCCGACGAGTTCCTGGACCTGATGGCGGAGAAGTTCCGCATGCTCGCCGATCCCACGCGCCTGGCGATCCTGCGTTCGCTGATGGCCGGCGAGCGTAATGTCTCGCAGGTGATCGGGGAG
>CALKTZ010001177.1 GCA_937997355.1 uncultured Planctomycetales bacterium
ACGGGACTGGCTCGCCGGTACCCCGCGCGTGCCTGTCCCATTTTTCGCGGGACCGCGCGAACTGCAACGATCGGAGACCTTCGGTCGAGCGTTTCGGCGGGGGCGGGAGACCCGCGCCGAACAGAAATCCTCCCCCCGCTAAACACGTACTGACCTTGAGTCATCCTCAATGACCAGGACACGGATCATCGAGAACACGCCGGAATGAAAACCCATGTCGTGAAGCAAATCAGCGCTCAGCCGCGGTTGATCACCGCCGCCGCGCTGGGCGTAATCCTCTGGTTTGTCCTGCCCGGGCGAGGGACGACTCGCCTCCTGGCCGCCTGGGATTGTTCCACGGCTCTCTACCTCATCCTGACCCTGGCGATGATGGCCCGCTCGAACATCGACCGTATCCGCGTCCGATCCACCTTCCAGGATGAAGGGCAGATGGTCATCCTGGGTCTCGTCACGATCACGGTGTTGATCAGCCTGGCCGGCGTCATGGCCGAGCTTTCCTTCGCCAAGGCGCATCCGGGAAGCGACGTCTGGAAGCATGTCCTGCTCGCGGCATTGACCGTCCTGCTCTCCTGGACCTTCCTGCACATGATGTGCGCCGTGCATTACGCCCACGAGTATTACGCGGAGTCGCGGGAAGGGCTCGACTTCCCCGGGGACGATTCCCCCGATTACTGGGACTTCGCGTACTATTCCTTCATCATCGGCACCGCCTGCGCCACGGCCGATGTCGATATCACCAACAAGAGGATGCGCAACCTCACGACGCTGCACTGCATCGTCGCATTCTTCTTCAACACCACCATCCTGGCCCTCATGGTCAATATCGGGGCGGACTTCTTCTGAAGGAATGCCCCCGATCGACGCACGCCGGCCGAGCAGGCACACCCCGAAGCGTCTTGAACTCACTTGTGATTGCACGATTTGCCGAGTATCCTGAACCCGTTCGGTCTCAAACAATAGTTTGACGATCCCCGCCCGGGGACGGGTCCCCACGCCACGCGGCTTGAGGCACGGCCGAGCACAACTTCGGTTGCAACCTCGCCTCGTCGAATGCTTCATCGCCTGCCTGCCGATTTCGTCGCAATCCCAAGTGAAGAATGGAATCCGCGCGAAGTAGGGCGATCGTCATGAGTAAGACCTCGCGATCGAGACTTCGAGACTCCCTGAAGGGGCCGATTCGCCGGCTCGCGATCTGCTGCGCCCTTCCGTTCGTGCTCCGGGCGATTCCCGCGAGGGGTGACGACACGGCGGCAATCGCACACTTCGAGAAGTCGATTCGGCCGCTGATCGTCGAGAAATGCCAGTCATGCCATGGCGAGAAGCAGGCGAAGGCGAGTCTGCGATTGACCGATCGCGATTCGCTGCTGAAGGGGGGAGACAGCGGGCCGGCCGTCGTGCCGAACGACCCGCGGGAGAGCTTGCTCGTGCAGGCGGTCCGCTACCTGGACGAGCCGAAGATGCCCCCCAAGCAGAAATTGTCGGACGGGGAGATCGCGGCGATCGAGCGTTGGGTGGCGTCGGGAGCCCCGTGGCCGTCCTCGAAGTCCGCGACCCGATCCCACGTCGGTTTCGAGCCGACCTCCGAACAACGAAATTGGTGGGCCTTCCAGCCGATCCGGGAGGCGATCCCTCCGGCCGTCGATGCCGCCCATTCCGGGCAAGCCACCAATGAAATCGACGCCTTCCTCGCAGACGCCTGGAAGGGGCAAGGGCTCGTCCCCTCAGCACCGGCCGACCGGCGGATCTGGCTCCGCCGCGCGACGTTCGACCTGACCGGACTCCCGCCGACGCCGGAAGCCATCGCCCTGTTCATCGAGGATCGATCCGAGGAGGCTTTCGAAAAGGTGATCGATCGGCTGCTGGCCTCTCCCGCTCATGGGCAGCGTTGGGCAAGGCACTGGCTCGACGTCGCCCGCTACGCGGACTACTACGACGCCGATCCCAAATCACGCACCGCGAGCTGCGAGCTGACCGAAGCCTGGCGCTATCGCGATTGGGTCGTCGATGCGCTCAATCATGATCTCCCGTTCGACCAGTTCATCATCCATCAGATTGCCGGCGATCTGTTGCCGGCACCCGACGGCCGGGAGATTTATCCCGCCGGATTGATCGCGACAACCTTCCTCTCGAACGGCGTTTGGGACCGTGGCGACGCCGACAAGGAGAAGATCGTCAGCGACATGGTCGACGATCAGATCGACACGATCGGAAAAGCATTTCTCGGGCTCACGCTCGGTTGTGCTCGCTGCCACGATCACAAGTTCGACCCCGTCTCCCAGCAAGATTATTATGCCCTCGCCGGGATCTTCTACAGCACCCACATCCTGAAAGACCTGGGCGCCAAGGGGGCCGAGTATGTGATGAATCGGGTGCCGCTGGTCCCCCGGTCTCAAGTCGAGGGCTGGCAGAAACACCTGCAACGGATCGGCGATACCGAAAAAACGCTCGCCGCCGTCGAGAAGAAGCCGAGCACTCCGGAGCTTCAGAAGGAGCGCGCCGGGCTGATCGCGGAGCGCGACCGGCTCCGCGGCACCATGCCCCCCGAGCCCCCGCTCGCGATGGCCGTGCAGGAACAAGGGACCCCCGGCGGCCTCTTTCCCGGGATTCAGGATGTCCCGATCCACCTCCGCGGCAGCTACGCGAAACTCGGCCCGATCGTCCCGCGACGCCTGCCTCTCTTCCTCGCGGGCAACGCGCAGCCGGCGATCCGCGAAGGGAGCGGACGCAAGGAGCTCGCGCGATGGGTCGCCTCGGCCAAGAATCCGCTCACGGCCCGCGTAATCGTGAACCGCGTCTGGCAGTGGCATTTCGGCGATGGGCTGGTCCGCACATCGAGCAATTTCGGCATGCGATCGGAACCGCCGTCGCATCCGGAACTCCTGGACTGGCTGGCCCAACGATTCATGGACGATGGCTGGTCGCTCAAGAAGCTTCACCGCCGCATCATGCAGTCGGCCGCTTACCGGCGTTCGAGCGTGGCGGGACGCGACCAGGTGGCCCGAGATCCCGAGAATCGCGCACTCGCGCGGTTCTCGCCACGCCGGCTTGATGCGGAAGAAATCCGCGACTCCTTGCTGGAATTGAGCGGAACACTCGATCGGGCGCCGGGAGGTCCGGCCGCCGATGACATCAGCACATCGAGGCGATCGCTCTACGTCCAGACGGCGCGTTGGGACCGCAGCAGCTTCGCCATGCTCTTCGACGCGGCAAATCCGGACTCTTCCACCGAGAAACGGACCATCTCGACCGTCGCGCCCCAGGCCCTCCTTTTCCTCAACCATCCCTTCGTATTCACGCAGGCCAAACGCACCGCCGATCGCCTCGCCCGGGAAATTCCCGGCGATGACAATGCCCGGATTCAGCGGGCCTACCTCCTGCTGTTCGGACGATCGCCTCGCCCCGAGGAGGCCGAGATCTGCCGGGCATTCCTCGATCGACCCGGACAGGAGACGCCCGGGACCGACTGGCCTGGCCTCGTCCATCTCCTGCTCTGCGGCAACGAATTCCTCTACGTGGACTGAGCCGTCAAGGAGCCGAGGAGCTTCCCCGATGTGGCACCAAGATCCCTCTCGCCGCGACTTCCTGGCCCGGGCCGGCAACGGATTCGGCCTCCTGGCGCTCGCGGACCTGCTCGCGGGAGAGGCGAGAGCCGCGACGCCCGATCCCGACCGCTCGGTCAATCCGTATGCCGTGCGACTCCCGCATCACGCCGCGACGGCGAAGCGCTGCATCTTCCTCTACATGCCGGGGGGACCTTCGCACGTCGACCTGTTCGACCCGAAGCCGAAGCTGGCGGCGATGAATGGTCAGCCCCTCCCGTTCGCCAGGCCGAAGCTCGAACGGACCAGGACGGGAAACCTGCTGGCCTCACCGTGGAAGTTCGCAAAGCGGGGAGAGTGTGGAACGGAGCTGAGCGAATTGCTCCCCTGCCTTGCGAATCACGTCGACGACTTCTGCGTGATCCGCTCGATGGTCGCCGACAACATCAACCACACCGGCGCCGCGCTCCAGATGAACACCGGCGAGCAGGCCTTTTCCCGGCCCAGCCTCGGGTCCTGGCTCGTCTACGGGCTGGGGACCGAGAACCAGAATCTGCCGGCCTTCGTGGTCGTCAGCCCCGCCGCCGTGTTCCAGGGCGCCCAACTCTGGAGTTCGAGCTTCCTGCCGAGCGCCTATCAGGGCACCCTGGTCCGCAACCTCGAACATCCGATCGCGAACCTCTCCAGCACCGATGGCGATGCATCGACACAGCGGGCCAAGCTCGACGCGATCGGCCGGCTCAACCAGATCCACAAACAAGATCGCGTCATCGACGGCGCGCTCGACGCTCGAATCGCCTCGTTCGAGCTGGCCTTTCGGATGCAGCGGGACGCCCCGGAAGCCTTCGACATCAATCGCGAGAGTGCCGCGACGAAACGCCTCTACGGGATCGGCGATCCGGCGACCGACCTGTTCGGCCGGCAGTGCCTGTTGGCGCGTCGGCTCAGCGAGCGAGGAGTGCGCTACGTCCAGCTCTTCGACGCCCCGGCGAACAACGCCTGGGACCATCACGGCGGACTTCGCGAGAACCTGCCCAGGCGTTGCGCGGCCGTCGACCGGCCGATCGCCGCGCTTTTGCGCGACCTCAAAGCGCGCGGCCTGCTCGACGACACCCTGGTGCTCTGGGGTGGCGAGTTCGGCCGCACCCCGACCGCCGAAGGGAACAATGGCCGGGAGCATCACCCCTTCGGCTTCACCATGTGGATAGCGGGAGGCGGTGCTCGTCCCGGCCACGTTCACGGGGCGACCGATGAATTCGGCTGGCACGCCGTGCAGGACAAGGTGCATGTCCACGACCTCCACGCCACCATCCTGCACATGATGGGCTTCGACCACGAACGATTGACCTACCGCCACGCCGGCCGCGACTATCGACTGACCGATGTCCACGGCCAGGTCGTTCGGCCAATCCTCGCGAGTTAACGGGCCATTCGTCTCTCACTCCCCGGACACCTCGAATGCAGGAAACCCCGATCAACGCCCCCTCCCTTGAAATCTCGTTCGACAATATCCTCGCCGAACATCTCGCGGCCGAACGACTCTATTATCGGTCCACCCTCTTCTGGAAGCTGGACAAGATCGTCGCCGTCATCCTGTTCTGCATGGGGGTGCTTGCGAGCTATTACGCCGGATTGCGCTGGTGGACCGTGATCTGGTTTCCGCTCGCGATTGCGGAATGGTTCAACGCCCTTTCGTTGAAGCCCCTCCAGATCCGGTACGTGTTCAAGCACAACCCCAAGTTCCGCGAGAACTACCATCTCACCTTCGAGGAAGACGCGATCCACTTCCAGACCCCAACCATCGATTCACGAGTCCGATGGGACCACTTCGATTCGTTCCTTGAAGACGATCGGCTTTTCCTCCTGATTTATGGAACTCGCATGTACAGCATCATCCCGAAGCGGGCGTTTCGATCCGAGACGGAACAGCGCGAGTTCAGGTCGCTCATCGCCAGGAAGATCGGCCGCGGCCACATGACCGGCTCAACGCTGGACTTGCCGGGATCGACCCGTTAGCGTGACGAACCTTGCTGTTGCCTTTCCCTCGATCCAACACGGAGCCCTCGATTCCATGCGACGCTCGCCCCTCCTCCATGCCCTGACGTTTCTCCTGCTAACATCCGCCGCAATCGCCGACGAGCCCTCCTTCACGCGTACGGAGGATGTCATCTACGGGCGGAAATTCGGCTCCGCGCTCACCCTGGACGTCTTCCAGCCGAAGAAAGACGCGAAGGGGGTGGGAGCGATCCTCGTCGTGAGCGGAGGCTGGTTCTCGGCACACGAGGCCATCTCGCCGTCGTTCATCGAGCCGTTCACGAAGCGGGGCTATACGGTCTTCGCGGTCGTCCACGGCAGCCAGCCGCGTTACGCGATCCCCGATGTCCTGAAGGACATGAATCGCGCGGTTCGCTTCATCCGGTTGCACGCCAAGGACTATCACATCGACCCCGACCGCCTGGGCATCTACGGCGGCTCGGCCGGCGGGCATCTCTCCTTGATGCAAGGGACCGCCGGGACCCAAGGGAACCCCGAGTCCACCGATCCCGTCGAGCGCGTCTCCAGCCGGGTGCAGGCCGTGGCCTGCTTCTTCCCCCCCACCGATTTCCTCAACTATGGCAAGCCCGGCGAAAACGCGCTCGGCCGGGGCATCCTGCAGGGCTTCCAGGCGCCGTTCGACTTCCAGGAGATCGACCCCGATCGCAAAAAGTTCGTCCCGATCACCGACGAAGCCAGGATCACCGAGATCGGCAAGTCGATCTCACCCGTCAATCAGGCCTCGTCCGACGATCCCCCCAGCCTGATCATCCACGGCGATGCCGATAAGCTCGTGCCGATCCAGCAGGCCGAATTGATGGTCGAAGCCCTCAAGAAGCACGGCGTCGAGGCCAAGCTGATCGTCAAACCCGGCGCCTCTCACGGCTGGCCCAAGATGCACGAAGACCTGGAAGCCTTCGCGGATTGGTTCGACTCCCACCTGAAGGCGAAACCGAAGTCTGCCTCCCGTTAGGAATTACGCCTGACGAAGTCCAACATCGACCGAGCCGAATCGTCCGTCTCTCTTCGTGATTGGCGGCCGATTCGCTTCATGGGTCGATGCGAGATTCTCCGAAAATATTCTTATTCGCTGGATTCATCCCCTCCATGCGGCTATGATTGCTGTCAGGAGAAATGCCATTTTTTGGCACAAGCATTTCGATTGAGTGTGCGATTGCGTGATCCTGCCCTCTCCATTTGGAGGATCGACCGTGGTCTACGCCCTCCTGCTCGCTTGCGTCATGGCCGCGCCCGACGAGGCCGGCACGGTCGACTCCAACCTCCACGCCTACAAGGAGGCCAGGGCCGTCGCCGGACGCGACGCCGACGCCCACGTCAGGCTCGCGCTCTGGTGCGAGGCCCGAGGACTCATCGCCGAGCGCACCAAGCACCTCACCATCGCCACCCTCATCGACCCCAACCACGCCGCAGCACGAGGGCTGCTCGGCATGGTCCGCTACAAGGGGCAGTGGCTCTCCCCCGACGCCGTCGCCGCCAGGATCCAGGCCGACCCCGAGCGGCAGGCCAGGATCCGCGAATACCTCCAGCGCCGACCCAAGGCGGCGGACAAGGCCGACGACCAGCTCAAGCTCGCGCTCTGGTGCGAGCAGAACGGCCTGGAGGACCAGGCCGTCGCCCACTTCCATCGCGCCGTGCAGCTCGACC
>CALKTZ010001178.1 GCA_937997355.1 uncultured Planctomycetales bacterium
ATCCAGGATGTAATAGCTCTGCCATCCGAAATCATATGCCGGGACGGAAAGCATCACCTCGGGAGCTTTGCCGGGCTTCGTGACCGTGTATTTGAAGCTCTTGCCTCGTAGATGCATGTGAGGCATGAACGAGAGCAGTCGGATGTCCTGATTCAGCACATAGCCCGCGGCGACGGGAACCTCGTCCTTGTGAGGGGGGATGATGAAGTTGTCGTTGGCGATTCCGACCGTAAAAGCTTCTCTCTTGACAGGCTCCTTGGCGAAAATCAGTCCCAACCGCGATCGATCCTTGCGGATCTTCCCATTGGGTGTGTAATGGATCTCGAAGACGAGATCGCATCCGGCCGGGATCTTCTTCGCGGTTCCTGGTGAATATACGGAAGGCATGTCCCCCGGGGCAAAACCGCAGAGGTGACGATCTCGCAGAGTGCGCAAATCGGTGTGGTCGTCCAGGTAAACGATAATGTGATGAACGACCGATCGATCACTCGGGAGCGCTTCGGCCGCCTGAATCCATTTGTCTTCCTTGAAATTTGTCGGCACCTTAAAGTGGACGTACTCGACAACGCCTTGAGGCGGAACGAGATAAGTCTCGGGGATTTCGAAAATCTGGTCGGGTTTGCCGATCGTCCAGTCATCCTGGAACGTCTTTGTGATTGCGGGCACGTCATCAGGCCCCTTCGGAGCACCCTGATCGATCCAGGCCAGGAGTGTCGCCCGCTCGTCTGGGGTCAGTCGCCGATCATTGGCGAAATGCCCGAAGCGAGCGTCCGCGTGCCAGGGGGGCATGCGACGCTCGTCGACCACCTCGCGAATCATGGCTTTATGTCGATTCGCGTCGTCATACGAAAGGAGCGGAAACGGGGCGACCTGCCCCGGCCGGTGACAGGATTGGCACTTGTTTTGAAAGATGGAGTGGACGTTTTTGGAATAAGTCGGCTTGCCGACCTTTTCTGTCGCCTTGCGGTCTTCCTCTTCGCTGCTCCCCGCCACCTCCGGGAGAGCGGAACGGACTCGCCGTCGGGCGGATTTTGTCGGCGGCTGTTCGGGATTCGCGCGATCGAGGAGGCAACCGACGACGGCCGTTGCGGGAATTGCGATCGGTTTGCGAGCGAGGAGGGCGTCGAGCGCATCGGTCAAGTAAGATTTCGAGGCTGAAGGCTTTCTGGTTCCCTGGCCATACTGGTCATCGATCGCGCCCCGGTATTGCAGCCTCGCCATTCCATCCAGCACGAGAACCTCGCAGGTTCGCTCGACGAAGCACGTATCGGCCACCACATTTTTCGCGTCCTTCACGACGGGAAACGAAATCTCATATTCCTTCGCATGTTTGCGGATCTGGTCTAGAGTTTCGTGCGAATTGGAGTTCACTCCGATGAAGACGATCCCCTTGGGCGCATAGAGGCGATTGAGTTCGACCAGCCTGGGCAGATACACATTGCTGACGGGACAATCGATTCCCAGGAAGATCAGGACGACTGCTTTCTTGCCGAAATAGCCGTAAAGCGTTACTGGTTTTTCGGAAATGGCGTCGTTGAGCGTGAAATTCGAGATTCGCTGGCCGATCCCTCGATTGAGTGGAAGATCCGAACCGGTGGAGGGATCGGCGGCGTAGGATGCCGTCAGCCCGCTTCCGAGAGTCACGGAAACAAGGATCAATAATTGACAGATCTGAATCCATGCTTTGAGTGAAGTCACCGAGTCGTTCTCCTAATCTTCAGTCCATTGCTTGAACCACGGTAAGGCATTGTTGGGGGCGATGGATTGTGCTTTTTGTGTTGTTTTGTACACAGGAAAGTCATTCGCACTTCCCATAATAGTAGCCTTCCGCTATTCAGGAAGTTTCAAGAGTTCAATGAAGTTTTTCCGCATCCTCGAAGGAGCGGCTGTTGGGGTTTGAGAAGCAAGACCTCGGCGACCGTCGTCGTCTTCCCGGCTGTCTTCATGGTCATGAGGACCATGGCTCAGTTCGCTTGATCGCGACGCCACCAAGGAAGGACATCCAATATTGAATGCCGTCAAACTCATCAGTGGGAACGAGAAACCTCATGAAGCCCAGAAACCTGGAAATTGTCCAAATCGGCTGGCCATGGCGCTCTGGGCATTCGTTGGCTTGGGATTACTCCTGCGAATTGTTCGATTCCTGGTCAATTATCCCATCTGGCATGACGAAGCGTTCGTCGCCGTGAACTTCCTGGATCGGGGCTATGCCGACCTGCTTCGCCCGCTCGATTATTCTCAGGTTTGCCCGCTCTTATTCCTCTGGATTGAATTAACCGCGGTGAAGTTGCTCGGTTATTCGGAGTGGTCGCTCAGAATATTTCCAACTCTCTGCGCCCTGGCGAGCGTGGGCCTTTTCTGGGACCTTTCGCGACAGTTCTCCCGCCACCTTTCGCACGTCTTGGCGGTCGCGATTTTCGCGATCGCGTTCACCCCGATCCGGCATGGCGCGGAAGTGAAACCCTATGCGTCGGATTTGTTCACCGCGCTGATTCTCCTGAGACTCGCCGTGGGATGGCTCAAGAATCCCGAATCCGCCCGATGGCTTTGGATTCTGGGCTTCGTAACTCCGGTCGTCCTGTGCCTTTCAAATCCGGCGATCTTCGTCGCATCGGGAATCTGTCTCGCCTTTGCTCCTCGTGCCCTGTTCCGATCGAACCGACAGGTCAGGCTTGCCTTCATCGTTTGCAATGTCGTCGTGTTATTCAGTTTCATAGGGATTTACGCGGCATTCACGTCGGCCCAGAGCGACGAGTTGCGGGCTTACTATCGGTGGGGGTATTGGCTCGACTCATTCCCCCCTCTGAGTCAGCCCTGGTTGATTCCTTGGTGGTTGTTGCGGATTCACACGGGGAAACTCATGGCATACCCAGTCGGCGGGGAGGCCGGAGCGAGTATCGTCACGTTTGCTTGTGTCCTCATCGGGGGTATCTGGCTCTGGAAGCAGGGGCGGAGACAAGAGCTTGGGCTTCTCGTCGCACCCTTTGTGGGTTTGGTCGCGGCATTCCTGGGCCGTTACCCTTACGGCGGCGAAGCCCGCTTCATGCAATACCTCGCGCCCGCAACCTGCATCCTGATGGGAATCGGGCTGGCCCGGATCGTCGAGAGCCGCCCCGATCCGCTCGTGAGGATGAAGTTTCAACGAGGCGTGATTCTGGCGCTCGCGATCCTGGGAGTTTCCCAACTCCTCCTGGATTTCGTGAAACCCTATCGAGACCGAGAAGACATCCTGAGCCGGAATTTCGCCAAATGGCTCTGGAATGACCATGCCCAGGATGCCGAGCTCATTTGCGCGAAGACCGATCTGGGACTTGCCTTGGATACGAATCCGTTGAAGTGGCAGCGAGGCATGTCTTCGATCTATCGGTGTTATCAAGGATTATATTCGGCAAGGCATCAGCGAAAGGCCGCCCCCGATCTGTCGCGAGTCTCCGAATCTCATCCGTTGCGAGTCGTTTTCTTTGATCAACTCCCCACCGATAACTCCTTCTTCTCGGAATGGCTCCATTCTCTCGAGCGGAAGTACACGTTGCGTGACCGGAAGGAATATGTCGTGTTCCCGCCCAAAACCAGGGATTCGTGGAAGCACGACGGATGCGTGGTCCTGGAGTTCGTACCGGCAGGCAAAACCGATCAGTCGCGAGGATCGAGAGCCGACTCGGCCTTGGCCAACGTCCCGGACTTCTTTCAAGGCCGCTTTTAGCCAAAGTCGAAGCATCTGCACGGTTTTGATCGGGATGATGATTGCAGAGTTTGCGAGTGGAACCGTGGATTCGGGACTTCCGGACTTCCCCCTCGTTGAATTTTCTCTGGCCAAGCTTGAAGGTTCAAGTTAAGCTTAACCATGAAGCGATCGAAGCGACATCGCGGTTCGCGATATCGTTTTCGAATCGAGACCCACGCCCAAATTGTCAC
>CALKTZ010001179.1 GCA_937997355.1 uncultured Planctomycetales bacterium
GGATTCGATGGAAGCTTGAGATGAGCAGTAAGTTGATGACATGGTCTCATCTCTCCCGAGTCGAGGCTGTTTAAGACAAGGTTCGATCGCAGCATGCCGACGGTCGAGCCGTTATTCGCGAGCACGCCATCCTAAAACGGATGAGATGGTTGGATGGGCGCCGGAACCAGCGACCTGAGCCACCATCGTTGCGCGATTCGGTAAACGCGATCCGGCTTCAGGCCCGACATGCAGGGATGGTCGAGGAGCGGACAGGTCTTTTGATGGCAGGGGTTGCACGGAACGCGGTGGCGCAGGATCAAGGATTGGCGCGACCAGGGGCGCCATTGGCCCGGCTGATTCGTCCCGCTGAAAAGCACGACCGAACGAGTTCCCGCCGAGGCCGCGAGGTGCGCGGGGCCGGAATCCGCGCCGATGAAGAGGTCGGCGCGTTCCAGCAGCGCCCCGGTCTGCGCGACCGTGAGGCGACCCGTCCAATTGAGGATGGAATCATGAGGTTTGATGTAGGTAGCCCATTCCGCATCCTCGGCGCCGCCGACAATCACGATGCGCCACTGATCGTTCTGAAAGCGTCCGATCAACTGGTTCCAGGAATGGGGGGACCAACGCTTCGCCGAGGTTCCCGCCCCGAGATGGACGGCCAGCAAAGGTGGCGCGGGCGCGAACTGATCGGCCTGAAACCAATCATCCTCTCGCTCAATCGCCCGGAATCCTGAAGGTCTCACCCGTCTCGTTCGGGGCTCGCTCCTGAAAGTCCTTGCCTTGCTCTCGATCAGGCTTTCCTTGCGGAACGTTCGCCTGGAAGGCCAGGCTTCGGCAAGGAGGCGGGCGATGGTAATCCGATCCGCGTCCGATACATGGATCTCGGTGCGGAATGGCTGAATTGGTGCGACACCGAGCGGCTCAAGCAACGCGAGTCGCGAGCGGGTTTCGTGCCGGCCGGGAATCCATCGGGCGATGTCGGTGAGCATGAAGGCTCCGCCGCCCATGGCCCAGCCAATCCTGCGCGGGATGCCGGCGAGTGTCAGGACCAGGATGCTGAGAATATCGCCCCGGACATCGATCCCAAGATCATAGCCGGAGTTCCGAAGCGATCGTCCGAGGGTCCAGACCGTTCTGAGAAAGCCTCGATTCGTCGGCTGTCGCTCGAACCAGGTTCGACGAGCAATTTGAACATGACGGATGTTCGCGTTGGCCTCGAACACCTCGTGATTGCTGCTTGAGGCGAGTACGTCGATTTCAGCTTCGGGATAGGCTGCCTTGAGCTGAGCGATGAGAGGACTGGTAAGGATCGCGTCTCCCAAATGATCGAGCTGAATGATCAGGATCTGTCGGGGTTGATCGACACGGCGAGCCGGGCGAACCACTCGCAGGGCCTTAGCGAGAAGCCAGCCGACCGAATCGACCGCGCGGACGGAGATCCGCCATCGCAGCTTGCTGTAGCGATATTTCCGCACAGCGACAGGTTTGGGTTCAGCCAGTGACCTGGTCATAGATCTCCGCAGTCCTTTGCGCAACGACCGGCCAAAGATATCGAGAAGCCATGAATTCGGAAAGGCGGCTATTTTTCCCGAGTCGCCAGCAGTCTTGGATGGCGCCCGTGATTTCCCCGAGTCGATGAGGACGCGCGTAGGTTGCCGAATTTCCGAAATACTCGCGAGTCGAACCGTAAGGGGTGATCACGACCGGACAACCCGCCAGGGCGGCTTCCAATGCCGCGAGGCCGGGGGTCTCGAACCAGCTTGGAAGAGCGAAGACTCTGGCGGCCGCGTAGGCAGAAGCGAGTAAAGGATCGAGGTAATCCCGGTTGCCGATCCAGGTTATTCCGGTGCCGCCTTCTCGATGGCACTGTTGGGCGTAGTTGGTGAATGCATCGACGGGATTGCCGATGACGACCAGAGGAAGATCCAATTTCCGGGTTGCGCGAACCAGTTCGAGAGTGTTCTTCCGGGGCTCGATTCGGCCGACGGACAGGACGAATGGCCGACTCCCATAAACGGAGCGGAACGGCGCGGGATCCGCCAATGCGAAATGCGCGGAAATACCGTTGGGGACAATGTGGACCTTATCGGGATCGAGTGCGAACAGCCGGATCAATTGATTGGCTTCGGCCCGTGAGTTTGGCAGGATGGCATTCGAAAGGCCGAGTAATTCTCGACGCCAGCCTCGGAGTCGAGGAGCGATCGAACGGATGCCCCATCGCGCCAGGCCGCCAACTTTTCTTCGGAGGCTGGGTTCCAGCGTCCAGATGGCTTGTGGCTGGTACCAGCAAATGGGGGAAAGAACGACAGGGATGCCGCGTCGACGGGCGATCCTCGCGAGTTCCAGCCCCTCATGTGACATTCCGAAGAGATGGAGCAGGCGTGCCCGTTCGAGGCGATCTGTCCAGGGCGAAAATAACCGGACTGGGATCCCCAACGATTCCAGCGATTTCCCCGTTTGAATGAGCTGGTTTTCGCCCCCTCCCGGAGCCTGGAAGGCGAAGGATGGCGAGTGCAACAGGATCGATCCGAAGGGCATGATGCCCTCGGACCGAGCGGCCAGCCAATCGATGGGACGAGTCGCCGGTTGAACCGGCCTGGAGTCGAGTAGGGTCATTCCTCGACCCCCGATCGTTGGAGCTTCCACCACCGCAAACCGAGCTTGAGCCTGTCCGGCAACGAGCTTCCCGCAAGTTCCTCGATCGGCGTGACGGTTTCCCAGTCGATTACCTTGCGAATGGTTTCTCGGAGGCTGGGGATATGTTTGTCGTATCGAGGGGGCTGGGGATAATCCGGTGGATCGAGCTGACGTTCATAAACCAGATTGTCGAGCTTGAGCGTGAATCTGGGACCCGTCACGGGAAGCGAGCAATGGAATCGGCCACGATAAATCTCAATTCCCAGCGGATATTCCGCGTCCCATTCATCGAACTGGATCTCGAATTGATTTTCTTCGCGTGGCAAGACCATCCAGCGGCGATCCAGTCTCCATTGCCACCAGCAGGCCCAATCGGTCAGCGTGGTTCGCCAGACGAGTGATTCGCCGTCGATCAGCCTCGCAAGATGCGCCAGCATTCCCGGCATCCGAGCCAATCGACGCTCGGGGTGGCCGTAGATCAGCGCGGGTTCCCTCGCATTGAGCTTGTGTTCGATGACGGATTGGAAGTATTCGGCGATCGTGAATTGATCGTGGACTCCGGCTTCGAGAAAAAGTCCTTCGCAGACAGGATGGATCGGGACCTGGAGCACCTTGGAGAAGCGGTTCCGTTTCCAAGGAAAAAACGGGAGATCGTCGTATCCGAGTTGGAAGTCCGAGGAATAGAGATACCCCGCTTCCTCAAGGGCGTCATCGAGCCCGTGGTTCCACCGGCCATGGGGTGCCGAGAAACCGATTGGTGGAATCCCCGCTTCGCGCAGAATGCAATCGGCCCGGTAGATGTTGCGGCGGTTGGCCGCTGGATCGCGGTAGACGAAATGAAAATGCCCGTGCGACTGAGTATCGAGCCGCCGGAGATCGGCAAGGATCGAAGCCCGATGCCCATACGCGTGAGTGCTGACGAAATGAGTACAGCAATCGTCGAGGGGAGTGCGGGCGCGAGCGAAGCGTCGGTAATCGTCCGGGGAAGGCTCGTCCAGATCGATCCGCAGATTGAAGGCGGAGCGATACGGATAGGGGAAGGATGATAGCCGCATCCAGACGCCGCCGGCATCGGTGACGATCTCGCGCAGGGAGTCGATCAAGCGACGGCGGATCCAGGACTTCGGCTGTCTCGCCACACGTTCGGTCAGGTCGATCCCATCGAAGCTCCAGGTGGCCGGCGCACTTCGGTTGTCGATGAGCGCCTGGAAGGGATCGACACGTTCATGGCGACGAAACTGATCGAGGTCGATCGTCACATGATCGGGGAGTAGCTTGCCCCGGAGCGCCCGGGGCGCTCCGCACCGGCTGTCGTAAAGGATGAAGCGGCCGGCGCGCAGCGAGACGGTGCTGGGCTCTCGCACGATCTCGTGAGGAATTCCCTCCTGCTTGAGGATCATCT
>CALKTZ010001180.1 GCA_937997355.1 uncultured Planctomycetales bacterium
AGCGGTCGCCGGCAAAGGGCGAAAATGATGCCGCACGGGAAGCCCGCGAAAAGGAATTCCGTGATGAGTCGAACGCGATCAAGAAGTCGATGAAGGCCGAGATCGGCAAGGCGATCGGCGGCGAGGCCGGCAAGATCAAGGCGCAAACCGGCATCGACGTCTCGGCGCTGATCGACGACGCGCTCAAGGACGATGATGGCGAGAAGCCCCAGGCCGGCAATACCCAGCCCAGGGCGGCCATGGAAAAGCCGAAGGCCGCCGAGGAAAAGGGCGAGGCCCCCAGGGCGTCGGCCCCTCCTTTCATCGCCGCCGAGACGATGCCGCTGCCGAAGGGGGCCAGGAAGATTTCCCGAGATCCCTCGAAGCAATCCATCACGTTTGAAACCGACGAAACCCCAGAGACCCAGGAAGAATTCTTCAACTCGAAGCTGAAGCCACTCGGCTGGGACACGGTCCTGGTTTCACGCGGCACCGTCAACAACGACATCCAATGGACGCTCGGCTACAACAATGAGTCGGTGGATCTGGAAATCAGCCTCCGCTATCAGGGGGCGTCCCGAACCGGGACGACGGTGATCTCGGGCAAGGGCCTGCGGTTCGATCCGGCTTTGGGAGGAGCCGCCGCACCCAAACCAGTCCAGGACGGCGCGATGATCGCGGAGGACGTGCAAGGGCTGCCGATCCCCAAGGAGCACAACGGTCACTCCGCCGAGTCGACTCCTTTCCGCAAGTCGGTGGAAACCAGGGCCAAGACTCCGCTGGATGCCCTCGCGGCCTTCTATCGCAAGGAACTGGCCGATCGGGGCTGGAAAGAAAAGGATCTATCTCCCCCCGCGCGGACGCCCGCCGAGAAGGACAAGCTCGCCATGGCGTTCACGTCCGAACAGGGCGCCCTCGACGTGACCCTCACGCGAGGAACCGACGAGACGACGGTCTCGATGATCGAGCGGAAGACCGAGGCCGCCCGCAAGGCGGGGATTCTCCCGAACGAGGGGCGGGCCCGCCTGGTGATCGGGAACGGCTTCAAGGCCGACGCCGTCATCGAAATCAACGGAAAACCGTTCACGGTGATGAAGGAAACCGGCACCAAAAATCCCGAGTCGGCCTACAAGCTGGATCTGTTCCCGGGCAAGAATCAGGTCGTGATCAAGCTGCCGGGCGAGGACGACCAGTCCGAGGTGGTGGATGCCGCGGCGGGAGATTCGTGGGGGCTCATGATCGTGGAGACCGGCGGCGCCCTGGTGGTCCGGCTCTATTGATCGCCGACCGCCGGAGTCGGCATCAACCGACGGCCCTGGGCGGGTTCGACGAACGGGATGACTTCGGCGGACGGTCTGGTATCATGGAAGGCCCGTGATGTCAGACCAACCCACCCCCCTTCCCGGGAAATGCCTCAATGTCACCCGCCCGACGATCCTCGCTCGCCCTTGCGATGACGGTGCTCATGTATCCGTCCTCCCTCGCCCTGGCCCATGACGGTTTCGGCCCGCACATCCACGAAAAGCCTGCCGCGAAGGCCAGCCGCGAGATGGCGGTGGCAGCCAGGAATCTCTGGGCGTCACTCACCCCCGCCCAGCAGGGCAAGATCGGGTTCGACTTCAAGGACGCCCTGCGCTACGACTGGCACTTCATCCCGAGGCCTCGCAAGGGGCTCCCCTTGAAGGAGATGTCGGGCGAGCAGAAGGCCCTCGCGCACGCCCTCCTGGCCAGCGGCCTGAGCCAGAGCGGATACATGAAGGCGGAAACAATCATCAGCCTGGAGCAAATCCTCGCCTCGATCGAGCAAGGGAAAGGTCCGGTCCGCGATCCGGAGCTTTACTACTTCAATATCTTCGGCAAGCCGGGTCATCCCGATTCCAAGGAGCCCTGGGGCTGGCGGCTCGAAGGCCATCACCTGGCATTGAATTTCACGATCGTGGGAGACAAGGGGGCGGTCGGCGGCCCCACCTTCATGGGGACCAACCCCGCCGAGGTGAAGTCGGGGCCTCGCCAGGGGCTTCGTATTCTTGCCGAGGAAGAAGAGCTTGCACGCCAGCTCGTGAAGTCGCTCGACGAAGGCCAGCGCAAGAAGGCGATCGTCCAGGAAGATGCCCCGAAGGACATCCTCTCCCTCGCGGCCCGCAAGGCCACGCCCCTCGCGCCGGCCGGGATCGCGATGACCGAGCTGAACTCCCAACAGAAGGAGCTGCTCAACACGATCATCGTCCTCTATGCCGAACGGCTGCGGCCGGAACTGGCCGGGAACGACCTGGGCAAGATCATGAAGGCGGGGATCGATAAGGTCGGGTTCGCCTGGGCCGGGAAGCTGGAACGGGGGATGCCCCATTATTACCGAATCCAGGGGCCGACCTTCCTCATCGAATACGACAACACCCAGAACAACGCGAATCACGTCCACAGCGTCTGGCGCGACTTCGAGAACGATTTCGGCGACGACCTGCTGAAGAAGCATTACGAGTCGGCCAGCCCCGAGCATGGGCACTCGAAGTGAGAAGATTCACCGGCCAGCTCGATGACGGTCATCGTTGAACCCGCCGAAACGCCTTTTCTCCGATCGGCGGTGGTCTCCCGACCCCGCCGAAACGCCCGACCGAAGGTCTCCAAATCCGAGGCCCGCGAAAAGGGGACGGGCACGACGCTCCGCTTCGAGCCGATCCCCATTTCCGCTTCGGCCAACTGACATCGCCTCGATCGATCAACCTTTGAGGATTCCAGCCAGGACCTCGGCGGTCGTGTCGATCTGCTGCTCCGTGTTGTAGATGTGGGTCGAGAAGCGGAAGGCGTTGTACTCCGCCTTGGGGACGGCCTTCACGACGATGTGGTGCTCCTTGTGGAGCCGCTCGTAGATTTCCGACATCTTGCCTTTCTTCAGGCCGAAGCTCGCGATGCCCGTGGTGAGCTCGGGATCGTTCGAAGTGAGGGGCTTGAGGCCGTCGACCTCGCCGAATCGCTTGCGGAGATAGGCGTTCAGCGCCTTGCAACGCTTCTCGATCGCCTCGCGGCCGATCGCGTTGTGGATGTCCATGGAGACGCCGTGCCCCAGCAACTGGGCGACGTTGCGCGTGCCCGATCCGGCCGTGTAGGAGCCGTAGCCGGTCGACAGGGCGATCGGCAAGATCCGGTCCTGAACTTCCTTGCGGATGTAGAGGAGGCCGCTCCCCTTGGAGGCCATCAGCCACTTGTGGCTG
Source organism: uncultured Planctomycetales bacterium (assembly GCA_937997355.1). GTDB lineage: Bacteria > Planctomycetota > Planctomycetia > Isosphaerales > Isosphaeraceae > CALKTZ01. The sequence goes on from CALKTZ010001180.1 coordinate 3,189, forward strand.
CTGGAGGCGTAGGTATCGACCCCGAGGGCCTTGACGTCGATCTTGAGCATGCCGGGGGCCTGGGCGCCGTCGCAAACGAGGAGGATGTTGCGAGGGCGGGTGAGCTTCGAGATTTCGGCCAGCGGCATCTGGATGCCGGTGATCGTCTCGACGTGGCTGAAGCTGCAAACCTTCGTCTTCTTCGTCAGGTGTTTCTTGACCAATTCGACGATCTGGTCCTTGTCCTTCGCGGGGGCGGGCATGGGGATCTGGACGATCTTGACCCCTCGGTGCTTGGCCAGGTATTCCCAGCAGATCATGCCGCCGGGATGTTCGTGATTCGTCGTGAGGATTTCATCGCCCGGCTTGAGCGAATGGGCGATCCCCTCGGCGATCATGTTCATGCCCGTGGTGGTGTTCTCGATGAGGACCGTCTCGTCGAGCTGGGCGCCATAGAACTTGGCGGCCTTCGCCCGCACGTCCTCGGTTTGATTGCCGAGCGGCCCCCAGACCTCGTGGACGGGGTCCTGCTCGATCTCGGCCAACCAGCCCGAGATGGCGTCGACGACCGATCGGGGCGTACAGCCGACCGAGCCGGTGTTGAAATAGATCAGGCCCGGCTTGACGAGCAAATCTCGGCGGAGACATTCCCAGGTCGATTCATCCCCTGAACTGCCCTTGAGCTCCTGGCAGAGTTTCCGGAACCGTTCGGTCGCCGCGTTGGCGTTCTCGGGTGCCGCCGCGGGTTCGGCGGCATTGGCCCCGTTCACCGCGTTCAGGGAAGCCAACCCCAATGTCATGCTCTTGACGAACGCTCGCCGTTCCATTGTGAGACCTCGCGTTGGTGGATTCGTGAGAGGGTGGTACACAAACCAACGATGCGCATGAAAAAAGATTGCCGACGGCGGCGAGCCGCCGTCGGCAATCTTCCAAGATTTGGGAGGCGGCAAACCCATTGGTCCAATCGACGCGAGATGCCGCCTGGACGTGTTATCGGTCGCCGACAATCAATAGGAGTCGGCGCTGATCACTTCGCCGCCGTTCCGGGTGGACAGGGCCTGGTAGATGCCCCATTGCGATCCGGGCGTGGTGGTGTAGGTTCCGTTGCTGTTGAAGACGAGGTTGGTCGGCTTGATGCTGGTACCGTTGTTGTTGTAGGCCCAGGTGCTGATGGTGTTCTTGATGAACTTGACCGAGCCGTCGGCGAAGGCGAAGTTCGCGCCGCCGGGGTGGTTGCTGGCGGCCGAGTTGATCCAGACGCTGGAGCTATTGGTCAGCGTGGGGTCCTTGAAGTCCGGCAGGGTCTTGTCGGCGTTGAGGGGATACATCGCGGTGATGATCGAGTCGCCGTAGTTGCCGGCGGTGAACCAGCGGAAGCAGTTCTGGTCGCCGGGGCTCAGGCGGCCGTAGATGCCTTCGCCGATCATCATCGTGTTGCTGGTCCCGTCGGTGATCCCGTTGATCGAGACGTTGCTCGTCATGTAGATCATGCCGAGGGCATTGCCGAGTTCGGCGGCCCAGTTCGCATCGGGGGTGGCGTTCCCCGGCATCGGAGGCCCCTGCCCGGTGGGAGATGCGGTCCCCGAGGATCCGCGGGGGGGATTGGGCCAGGGGCCGCTGATCCCGAAGTAATTGGTCAGGCCGGCGGTATACGGCCGGATCCCCGCGATATTGCTGGTGTAGGTCCCGTTGCCGTTGATCGTCGAGGGATCGCTCGGGCAGACCAGCGCATTGAGCTTGGCCCCGTGGACCGTCACGTTCATGTTCAGGTCGGAGCGGAAATAGCGGATGCTGCTGTTGAAGGCGGTGTAGAGATTCCCCTGTTCGAAGTACGGGAGAAGCCCGACCAGGAAGGAGTGCATCCAGGGAGAATACGCCGCGTTGTTGGGATCGTAATATCCACCCTGCGGGAAGCTGTTGTTGCCGTCGTGATAGTTGTGCATTGCCAGGCCGAGCTGCTTCAGGTTGTTAGTACACTGAATGCGTCGGGCCGCCTCGCGGGCCGCCTGGACGGCCGGCAGCAGCAGCGCGATTAACACTGCGATGATGGCGATGACCACCAGCAGCTCGATGAGCGTGAACGCGCGTTTGTGGAATCTCGCGGGACTCATAACGGATAGATCCTTGATGAGAAATGAGAGAGGCTAGAAATCAGCCGATAAAGAAACGAGACGAACTTCCAAAGCGTCAATTGCTACGCGGCCTCCGGGGTCTCCGTGACCGGGAAAGCATCGACAACTGAGCCGGCATCAATGGGCCATCGCGGGACCAGCCGGTGGTGCTTCCTTCGGTGTGGCGGATTTCTTGGACTTTGCATTCTTCGGAGCCGGAGGCGGACCCAGGGGGTACTCGATTTGCTGCCTCGCTTCGGCCCCTCCCTTGGACGGGGGGATGATCTCCCCTTCGCTGCAACCACCCAGAATGAGCGCACCGAACACGAGGCAGGGAATTGCGCAAGCCCTTGGTCGCATGAATAAACTCCGCAAAATCAGACAACGCCCCAAAGCTCGGACAAAGTCCAGGAGCCGGGCCAACTCGCGATCGTTTTGTAGAGAAGCGGTACTGAGAACAAAAGGCGGTGAATTGCGAGGCGAAAGCACCGATTGCCACGCACGTTATGATGACAAATACGGCTTAGTCTCCATGTAATGACTGATGGAAGACCGAACTGGATTGTTGATTGTTTCTCAGCCCGCGTCAAGCATCGACCCCGCGAAACATTCAAAAAAAAACGCAACCCATGCCATAGTTCATGATATCACGATCCACCTGGACGGTTTCCCGTGCGCAATCCCGCTCGGAGCCACGCCATATTGCACAACGCATGCCACAACTCTCCGAAAACTTTACGCGAGCGAACATTCCCAGTCGGGCCATGAGCGGGAGGGCTCCCCGACATTTCTCGTCCGCCTCGCCTCCTCAGCAGCCGCCGATCTCTCTACAATAGGGCCTCGCCCGGCGGAGGAGACCGGGGGTCGGGAGAGGAGATTCCATGCCGATCATCGAGGTGGAGGGGCTGACGAAGACCTACCGCGTATTCCAGAAACGCGACGGCGTCCGGGGGGCGTTTCAAGGGCTCTTCAAGCGAGAATACAAGGATGTTCATGCCGTGGAGGGCATCAGCTTCTCGATCGAGCCCGGCGAGATGGTCGCGTTCCTCGGGCCGAACGGCGCGGGCAAGACGACGACCCTCAAGATGCTCTCGGGGCTGATCTATCCGAGCGCCGGCGCCGCGAGCGTCCTCGGCTTCACCCCGTGGGAACGGGAGGACGCCTTCCGCCGGCAGTTCGCGCTCGTCATGGGGCAGAAGAATCAACTCTGGTGGGATCTTCCCGCCGGCGACAGCTTCGAGCTGCTCCGCGAGATTTACGGGATCGATCGCCACGATTTCCGCGCCACGCTGGCCGAATTGACGGAAATCCTGGGGGTCGAGGCCCTCACCCGCCAGGCGGTCCGCGAGCTCTCGCTCGGCGAGCGGATGAAGATGGAGCTGATCGCCGCCCTGCTCCACCGCCCCCGATTGCTCCTGCTCGACGAGCCCACCATCGGCCTGGACGTCGTCGCGCAGGTCGCCATCCAGAAATGCCTCCGCGCCTACCACGAACGGCGGGGCGTGACGATGATCCTCACCAGCCACTACATGCGGGACGTCGAGGCCCTCTGCGACCGGGTCCTGGTCATCACCCACGGGTCGCTCGTCTACGACGGCCCCCTCTCCGGCATCGTCGACCGCTTCGGCCGCTTCAAGTTGATCCGCCTCGAATTCGAAGGCACGCCCCCCGACAATCTGGACCGATACGGCGACGTCGTGAAGCACGAAGGGCCGCTCGCCGAGATCCGCGTCGAGCGGTCGGAAGTGGCCGCCGTCCTGGGTTCCATCCTGGAACAGCAAACCCTGGCGGATGTCAGCGTGGTGGATCCTCCTCTTGAAGAGGTGATCGCCAAAGTCTTCAAGGAGGCCCGCGCCGAAAATGACGCCGCCTGACTCAATCGGGGCAACCATGCCTACAAACGAGGCGATTAAAAGTTCCTCGGCGGCCCCATCTCCGACGGATTCCGGGGGGGGCGAGCCGCCGATTCACCGACGGCCCTGGAGGACCCTTCGGAAGTACGCCACCATCTTTCGGGTCTCGTTATCCGAACGGATGACCTACCGGAGCGACTTCCTGATCGGCACCACGCTCCGATTCCTCCCGATGGTGACGACCATCCTGCTCTGGCAGGCGGTCTACGTGGGATCGGGACAGGCCTCGCTCGCGGGCTTCAACTACAACGAGATGATCGCCTATCTCCTGCTCGTCCACATCAGCCGGATGTTCTCGAGCATGCCGGGGCTGGCGGGGGGCATCGCCCGCGAAATCCGCGAGGGGACCCTCAAGCGCTATCTCACCCAGCCCGTCGACATGATCGGCTACCTGACGTCCTATCGGATCGCGCACAAGGTCGCCTACATCACGATGTCCTTCATCCCGTACGCGATCCTCTTCTTCATCTGCCGCAACTATTTTGAGACGTTCCCCGATCCGCTCACGCTCCTCGCGTATGCGATCTCGCTGATCCTCGCGTTCATGGTCGGATTCTACTTCGAGGCCACCGTCGGGATGGTCGGCTTCTGGTTCCTGGAAGTGACCTCGCTCCTCTACATCGTGATGACCCTGAACTTCTTCATCTCGGGGCACATGCTCCCGCTTGACCTCCTACCGCAACCGTGGCAGGGCATCCTCAAGGCTTTGCCGTTCCAGTACATGGCCTACTTCCCGGCGGTCGTCTTCCTGGGCAAGGTGCGGGGGATGAACCTCGTCTATCATCTGCTGGGCGAGCTCGCCTGGGCCGTCTTCTTCCTCGTCCTGGCCCGGTTCCTCTACCGGCGGGGCCTGCGGCGCTATGGCGCGTACGGAGGCTGACATCGTGATCCGAACGTTCGGCAAATATGCTCGGCTCCTGGGAAACCTGGCCCGCTACACCCTCACCCGAGAACTCGCTTTCCGAGGCAACTTCCTCGTGAAAGTCTCGGTCGAGGTCCTCTGGCTGGGAATCCTGATCGCCTTTTTCCGCACCGTCTTCGCCAAAACGAACACGCTGGCCGGCTGGACCGAGCCGCAATACTTCTTCTTCGTCGGCTGCTTCTTCGCGGTGAACGGCCTGATCGAAACGCTTTTCATGGAGAATTGCAACGAGTTCGCCGAGCTGGTCCGGACCGGCGACCTGGATTTCCTGCTCCTCAAGCCGATCGATGAGCAGTTCCTGGTCACCTGCCGGCGAGTCGATTGGGGGACCGCCCCGAATGTGATCATGGGGTTCATCCTGATGGGGATCTCGCTCGTGCAGATGGGCTGGCAGTTCGACGCGGTCCGGGTGGCGATCTTCCTCCTCACCTTTCTCTGCGGGACGATCATCTCCTACTGTTTCATGCTCCTCCTGACTTCGCTCTCGGTCTGGATGGTCCGCAACCAGAGCCTGATGGAGATGTGGTGGCTCTTCTCCAGCCTGGCGCGTTACCCGAAGGAGATCTTCGCCGGCCCCTGGGGGGCTCCCCTCGGCTTCATCTTCACCTTCCTGATCCCGATCCTCGTCGTCGTGAACGTCCCTTCGAACGCGATGGTCCGCATGCTCGAACCGGGGATCGTCCTCCTGACTGTTGTCGCCACGGTGATCCTGCTCTGGCTCAGCCGAAGATTCTTCCAGAAGGCCCTCCGTTCCTATCGCAGCGCCAGCAGCTAATCTTCGATCGATTGTTCGCCGTCGTCGAAAGATCGGGATCAGGGACGCGGATTCAGGGCGATCCCCCGGATCTCGATCTTCTCGAACGGGCGAAATTGAACCTCATACTCGCGGATCAAGTTGGTCGGCACGTCGAATTCGCCATCGATGAGGTCGACTCCCCATTTGGGATCTCCGTCGAATCCGGACGAATACGCGACGGCCGGGTTCGGCATGTTATTCCTGTCGATGGCGACGAGCCGCCTGTCCTGCTCGAAGAAGTTATGGGCGACGGCGAAGGCCGTCATCGACCGGCCATTCTTCGACAAGGGTCTGGCCTTGCCGAAGGCAAACCGATGGCCGTTCGCGCCCATATTGCTGCCGCCATGGCCGTCGTTCGAAATCTCGGTCTTCCAGGTTCCGGAGGCGACCCCGGCCTGAATCCCGCATTCGGCCTGGTCGGCATCGAAGAATGCGAGATACGCCTCCAAACCCGGCTCCTTCCGGCCATTCTTCGTAGGATGACGTCCCCAGTAAGAGGCAGTGGATGTCGGGTGCCAGCGGAACAGATCGTCTTTTTTCAGCCCGGTCGCGCGCACCAGGATGATGCGGACGTCCTTTCCGCTCGGCACGTTCGGCAATTCCACGATCGGATCGGCGGGCGCCTCGTCAAACCGGGAGCCGTCGGGTTTCCACCATATTTGCGGCCGACCATAGGGTTTGGCGACACCGACCACCTCGACCGTGGCCCCATTGGCCATGGTGACGCGGTATCGGTTGTCTTCGGGGCTCGCGGGCGTCGGGGCTAGCTTTTCGTTACGCACCGGCTCGGCCCCGCCGCGCATCACCATCCCCGTCCCCCCCACAACGACGCCGAGCGCGACCAGACACACTCCCCAGTTCAACAGTCGATGGATCATCATGGCTTTTGAAACTCCTTCAGCCAACGCGACGGCCGCGTCGGAGGCGATTCCTACCGCACTTCCGCTCACTGCACCGTGGACCGCGGCCTGAACGGTGGCGTTCTTCCAACCCTCGGCGACACACGCCGACACAACATCTGGCTTCAAGGCAACGGCCAGGGAGATGGTGGCCGGGGCCACGCCGCGTCGGACGAGCCGATCTCGCAGACGCCGGCGTGCGCGGGACAACCTGGACTGGACGGTTCGGACCGGACAGCCGAGCCGATTCGCCGCCTGCCAGGAGGCCTGCGCCTTGTCCGACAGGAACGGGAAGTCGCTGTTGTTCGCCATGCCGGCCGGTCCGGGCGCCGCGCCTGGCACGGGGGTCGGCGTACCGGTCCAGCGCACGCCGGCGATCTTGTTCTGCGTCGCCATCTGCTCCAGCGTTGCGGGCGTCTTGGCATCTTCCGGATCGAGGATCACGATGGGGACGATGCGGTCCGGATGTTCCTTCCCGATGTCCAGCAGATAGCGGTTATCGAAGCGATAGGTGCTGCTGTACTGCACGCCCGCCCCCTTG
>CALKTZ010001181.1 GCA_937997355.1 uncultured Planctomycetales bacterium
CTTGCGGACATGCCCCGTGCAGACGCTGCCGATCAGCCTGGGTCGGAATCTTGCGAGTAGGCGCATCATTCGCAAGGCCTCGACACGCATCTCGCGGAGGTGATCCAACCGTTTGGCACCTTCGTGCATGCGCGCCATCGCCTGGATCTGGTCGCGGATCTCGGCGTTGCTGGGAAGGTCGCCCGGCCGATAGCGGTATTCGATGCCGAGTTGTTTGGCGGCCTTGCGTTTGGCGGTGAAGTATTCGGTTTCCGCGCGTTGATACATCAACTGAGCGGCGAGGAAAGCGACCTGCCGCCGGATTCGCTGATCGGCCATGAGAGGGGTGCGTCGCTTTTTCGTATGCCCATGAATGCGACGCCGGGCATTTGAGTGGAAGGATGGAGCGAATTGCCCCGATCTCAAGATCGATCTCCCTCCCGAGAGACCGAAATCATTCTGTCCGGGATTGGAAGAAAGTCAAGACGTCATGCTATTCCTTGTTTGCCACGCGGCCCGGATGTGTTCTATTGACCGAGTAGAGCCGTGCATCGGCCGGACCCGGGGGCAACGCGAGTTATGGTCTTTCAGGCGGACATTTATGTCGATTGATTCCTATGTCATGGGGGCCTTTTGGGTCGTGGCCTGCATCGTCGTTACGATGGTCGGCCTGCTCCTCGTCCGAAGGTTTCTGGATATCAAGAGACTGGCCGCGGCCCATGATGTGAGCGGCAATTTTCTCTCGATCGTGGGGACCATGTATGCCGTCTTGCTCGGCCTGATCGTAGTGGATGCGATGGGGAGGTATGAGAAAGCATCCATGAACGTCGAGGAGGAGAGCAATCAGTTGGCGGACCTCGTCTTCTTCGGCGATCGGATGCCGCGCGAAAAACGGCAGGAAGTGAGATCGCTCGCGGTGCGATATGCCGAACTTGTCCGAGATCGAGAGTGGCCGGCGATGGCGGAAGGTCGATCGGACCAGGAGTCGCATCAGGCGGTCCTGAACTTGATGAGGGCCGCTCGCGACTGGGAACCCAACACCGAAAGCGAAAAGGCCATCTATTCCGCGGCCCTGGTCGCCGCGACGGACTTGTGGAACGCCCGGCGCGAACGCCTCATCGTTTGCTATCACGGGATTCCGGCGCTCGAGTGGTTCATCGTCGTCCTGGGTGGCGTTGTCACAATCGGACTTACTTATGTCTTTGTGTTCGAGGATGTCCGCATCCAACTCGCCTTGACGTCCATGGTGACCCTGCTGATCGTTCTCAATGTTTATCTGATCGTGATGTTCGGTTATCCATTCTCGGGAGATTTGCGGGTCGATCCCGAAAGTTTCCGGATGGCCTTGACGGTCTTTGAAGAGACCAGATCATGAATAAAGCCGCCGAGCCGGGGCTCCGATCAGGATCCGGTCTCTCCCTTGAGTTTACGAATTTGATTCAGGAGCCGATGGGCAGCGATTCCCGATTCCTTGTGCTTTCGGAGACATCCACGTCGCCATGCCGAGAAGTCGCCGTGCCCGAGAGGACCCCTTCCGACCTCAATTCCCGTTCCGGGATCGAATAGACCTTCAACACGGTTCGGATCACGATCAAGGCCGAGAAGAACCCGGCGACGAACAAGGCCTCGTGGCTCCAGCGCCCCGTCATCCACAACCCCGTGAGCCCCACGATCGAAGGGATGGCCAGGAAGGTGAGGAGCGAGAAGACTCCGAGCCGCATCCAGTGAATATCTCGTTCGCCATTTGCAAGGCTGACAAATCGGTACGACATGATTGTTTGCACTTTCTCCGGTGATTTCTGGTGTTTTCTACCTCCGAGAGCTCGACCACCGGTATTGATGAGTACGATCCGGATGGGGGGATTGTTCGATCGGCAATGTGCCGCCGACTAAACCCAAATCATTGAACAAGAACACATTGCATCATTGAGTCGACGGACTTGCCCCACCGACCGAGAATTTCTCCGGAACGAATTTAAGCGGACATCATCGTCGGTCGATGTAACCTCCAGGATTGCGCGATGATTGCAGAGGAGTCCTCGGATGGGCCCTCGGCTGCATTCGAGGCGGGTCGCCACGTTCTCCAGGATGGGAAAGAACGCGAGGCGTAATGAATCCGGTCAATGATGGACGCAAGGAAGTGGGGTCGTCTCGACGGCCAGGC
>CALKTZ010001182.1 GCA_937997355.1 uncultured Planctomycetales bacterium
TGATGGCCCCGAATTCGGAATTCGCCCGCCATTGGAATGCGCCGGAAACGCCTCGGATGGTCCTGCTGCATCTCGACGGCGCCGGCCCGCTTGGCGATCCCTATCAGGTCAACTCGGCCAACCACGGGCCTTACGGGGATGCGATCACGCAGGAACTGATTCCCCATGTCGAATCGAAATTTCGGTGCATCGGCCAGGGGACCGCGCGGGTGCTCGATGGCGGCTCGACGGGGGGCTGGGCCGCGCTCGCCCTGCAAATCTTCTATCCCGACTTCTTCAACGGCGTCTGGGCGTCGTGCCCCGACAGCGTCGACTTCCGGGATACGGAACTGATCAACATCTACGAGCACACCAACGCCTACATCAACCAGCACGGCTTCGAACGTCCCGCCGCGCGCGAAATCTCGGGCGAGGTTCGTTTCACGATGCGGCACGAGGTGGGGCTTGAGAATGTCCTGGGGGTGGGAGACTCCTGGACGACCTCGGGGAAGCAGTGGGGGGCCTGGAATGCTACCTACTCTCCGAGGAATGAAGACGGACGCCCCGCGCCCCTCTTCGATCCCAGGACGGGGCAAATCGACCACCGGGTCGCGGAGGCGTGGCGGCGTTACGATCTCCGGCAGCTCCTCGAAACCAACTGGCAACTGCTCGGCCCCAGGCTCCGCGGCAAGATCCACATCGATATCGGCGAGGCCGACGGTTTCTTCCTGAACAACGCGGTGCATCGACTCGACGCCTTTCTCTCGCAGGCCGAGCCGAAGTACGAAGGGACCATCCGTTACGCACCGAGACGGGGACACTGCTGGTCCGGCTGGGACAAGGCCGACCTGATGAGGGACATGGCCAGACGCATGGGCACGGAGGGGAATTAGGCCCGGCCCTCATCGTCTCCGAACGCAAAAACGACCATTTGAATCTTGCTCGGATTTTTCGACCTTGGAACCATCACGGCCTCGCTTCGAGAATCGCACCATGTTGAACAAGCTCCTTGCATCGCTGGCCCTGTTCGGTCTCTGGACCACCAACCTCCACGCGCAGACGCCCAGGGCGAACACCGACGAATCGAAGGTCGGGACTTACACGCTTCCCGATCCGCTCGTCGATATGCAAGGGAAGAAGGTCGCTACCCCCCAGGAGTGGATGAGCCATCGACGTCCGGAGGTGCTGCGGCTCTTCGAAACCTACGTCTATGGGAAGACTCCCACGCCTCCCAAGCCGATCATCCCCCGCTACGAGGTCCTCTCGGAAAAGCCCGATGCCCTCGACGGCATCGCCCTCCGGCGGATGATCCGCATCCATTTCTCCGAGAAAACGGATGGGCCTTCCGCCGATGTGCTCCTCTACATCCCGAAGCAGGCAACCGCCGAGCGTCGCGTCCCGGCATTTCTCGGATTGAACCTTCGGGGAAACCACGGCGTGACCCGAGAGGCCGACATCCCGATCTCCACGAAATGGTTCCGCAACAATCCCGCCGAAGGGGCCGTCAACAACCGGGCCACGGAGAAGGGGAGGGGACTCGAAGCGACTCGCTGGCCATTGCAACTGATCGTCAAGAGCGGTTATGCCGTCGCCACGGCCTACTACGGCGACATCGACCCCGACTACGACGACGGCTTCCGCAACGGCATCCACCCGCTCTTCGTCAAGGAAGGCTGGACCCATCGCGCGCCCGACGAATGGGGAGCCATCGGCGCCTGGGCCTGGGGGATGAGCCGAATCCTCGATTACCTCGAAACGGTCCCCCAGATCGACGCGACCAGGACCGCCGTCATGGGGCATTCCCGCCTCGGCAAGACGGCCCTCTGGGCCGGGGCGCAGGACCCCCGATTCGCCGTCGTGATCTCCAACAATTCCGGCTGCGGAGGCGCCGCGCTGAGCCGCCGAAACTTCGGCGAGACCGTGGAGATCATCAACAAGGCTTTCCCGCACTGGTTCTGCGAGAACTTCCGGGATTTCAACCGCCGGGAAGCTCAATTGCCCGTCGATCAACACGAGTTGATCGCCCTGATCGCACCGCGACCGGTGCTGATCTGTTCCGCCGAGCAAGACACATGGGCCGATCCCAGGGGAGAGTTCCTCGCCGCGCTCGGCGCGGATCCGGTGTATCGATTGCTCGGCACCGACGGGCTGGCGATCACCGAGATGCCCAGGCCATCCGAGGATAGCCTGACGAGTAGCGCGATCGGCTATCGATATCGGCCGGGGCGACATGACGTCATGACGAGCGACTGGGAAGCCTACATCAAGTTCGCCGACAGGCATTTGCGGAAGAAGTAACATCGCGCAAAACGGCTTGGCGACGTTGTTCAACAATCGCGATCGGTTGATGTTGACGGCCCTGGCGATTCCCCCTAGACTCTCGCGCCATGGTTTCTCCCCAACACATTCTTTTCGAAAGAACTGTCCGACTCTGATCGAATCGCTTGATCCTTCGAGGAGTCGCGGAAAGGATTCCGCCCCATGTCTCCGAGGAAGCGGTGCCGGTGGGCCATCGACTTTTTCGCATCAGCGCCTCTCCCGGCGATGACTCGGGTTCTGGCTGCCCTCGGCCTCTTGATCGCCGGGGGCTGCACCCTGAACAAGGATCAGTTCCGGCCCGAGAAGGTCTTCACGCGTATCGGCTCATCGAGCCCTCCGGGGCAAATCATCCAGCCGAAGCGCTGTCAGCTTGAGATCGCCATCCTGACCCGACCGATCGGGGACAAGGCGATCAACGAAGTCGTCTGGAACGTGGCCGACGTTCAATGCATCCCCCTGGAAACTCGGCGGACGCTCGAGGCCAACGGGATGCGGATCGGCAAGATCATCGGCGCGCTCCCCCCCGAGTTGGAATCGGTCCTGCACGCCCCCCCTCCCCACAAGGTCGAGCCGGTCACCCATGTGCCGGAAGCGAACCAGGCCATCGAGGTTCGAACCGCCGAGATGGTCCCTCAGATTAGCCTGTTGATGAATCGAGACGATCGCGCATTCGCCAAGGACTATGACCAGGCCATCGGCATCCTCCGTGTCGGTGCCGACCACGACGGCGAGCGAGGGATCAGCCTGCGCATGGTCCCCGAAATCCATTACGGCCCCGTCAAGACGGGTTACCAGCCGATCGCGAACGCCGGCGCCTATCCGCTCAATCAAATGTCCATCACCAACTCGCAGCAGCAGGACTCGCTCACCGATTTGGCCGCGACGACCGTCCTGCAACCCGGCGAAGTCGCCGTCTTCACCTGCGACACGGAACTCGACCGCTCGCTCGGATCGTTCCTGTTCACCTTCCGCGAAGCCAACAGCGACCGCAGGATGCAGCATCTGGTGATGATCAAGGCGAGTCGGAATCAGTCGGGAACGATCGAAGCCGAGAAACTCCATGCCTCGTCCGATCGCCCCAAGGAAAGCCGACTCTTCCGCCTGGGGCCAAAACCGTCCGAGCCCGCCGCATCGGATGATTCATCCAAAAGCGCGGATACGCCCAAGGATGGCGTCAAGAAGGACGACACGCCCAAGGATGGCGCTCAAGATACCAAGAAGGATGCGGATTCGAATCGAGACGATCAAATCCAGGACCCCGTCTAGTTCCGGTTACCGCGGCGGTTCGCCTCGGCTTCCCGAACTCTCAAGGATGACCTTTGCCCCGAAGCTTGCGAGGAGCGACAACCATGGATGGTTTCTTCAACCGATTCGCCTGGGCCTGGCTGGACGGGCGAGCCTCGGATTTCCTTGGGAGTCCGGTCCCCCCGGTCGGGAATTCCATGCGAACCGCCCCCAAGAAAACCTGGTCGAAACATGCGGGGCATCGGCGAACTCTCGCGCCGCATCGGGTGTCTTCCCGGGATCGAGACGACCAGGCCGGCCCCTCCGCCGGAGCCTAACCCCCGAGGTTCGGAGAGAGAGGCCCGCACGTGTCCGCATCCGCTGAACACTCCGAACCGCCTCACGCGATGGTCCAGCTCGATGGCTCCCTGGGAGAAGGGGGCGGGCAGATCCTGCGCACCTCCCTGACCCTCTCGCTCCTGACGGGCCGTCCGTTTCGGCTCTCGAAGATCCGGGCCAATCGGGCCAAGGGGGGGCTCAGGCCCCAGCATCTGACCGCATTCAAGGTCGCGGCGGTGCTCGGCAACGCGAAGACGACCGGCGGGGAGATCGACTCTCGACAGGTCACGTTCGCCCCGCAAGGTCTCGACTGCGAGGACCGGACGATCGACATCGGCACGGCCGGCTCGACCGGATTGGTCCTCCAAACGATTCAACTGCCGATCGCGATGCGGTCGGCGCAATCGGTCCGGATTTCGCTGATCGGCGGGACGTTCAACCCCAAGGCCCCGGCCTTCCCGTTCCTGAAAGAAACCTGGTCCGCTTTCCTCAATACCTTCGGCATGCCCCTGTCTTTGGCCATGCCGAAGGCCGGATTCTATCCGAGAGGAGGCGGCCGGCTCGACGCCGAGATCGGCCCGGCGGCGCGACCCGCCTCCTTCCGCAAAACCGCTCGCGGCCCGCTGACGAGAATACGAGTGGCTTCGGGAGTTGCCAATCTCCCCGATCACATCGCGGAGCGGATGATCGCGCGAACCACGGAACGGCTTGCGCCTCTCTTCGAGAATATCGGTGCCGAGTTGATTTTCGAGCCGCTCCACTGGCCGAGCGTGGGGCAGGGGGCGGCGGTCGCGATTGTCGCCGAGTATGCCGACAGCATCCCGGCCACCTTCGTGGGTATCGGCGAGCGCGGCAAACCGGCCGAGACGGTCGCCGACGAGGCGATCGACGAATTCCTGGCCTTCGACGCCGTCGAGCATGCGGCGGTCGACCCGCACTCAGCCGACCAGATCCTGCTCCCGCTCGCCCTCGCGGAAGGCCCGAGCGAGTACACCGTTTCGGAGGTCACCGAGCACCTCCGGACCAATGCCGCCACCATCCGCGCGTTCCTCGATCGCAAGATCGTGATCGACGAGCCGGACGGCCCAGGCCAGCCCGGCACGGTGACGATCCATGGATCGTGATCGATCGACGCGAAGAAGTCGGGCGGGTGAATCAATCGCCCGATCGGGCTCTCTGCCTGCTCAATGTCCCTCATCTCCCGGCACCGCGGCCGCGAGTTGATAGGAAAGGACCGGAGTCCGCTTCCGGGTGATGGCGCTGGCGACCTCCGCGCGGAGATGCCCGGCGGCCTTCGCCAGATGGCCGACGATCGTGGCCGGCGCGGGGCCTTCCACGGAATAGCCCCCATCCGGGACGACGGTGACCATCAGCCGCGAAGCGTCGGGCGCGGGCACCACGGCGACCACGCGCAAGCTCCGGAGGATATCGTCGCGGCAATCCGCGAGCACCTCGTCGAGCGCCTGAAAAATCTGATGGCAAAGCTGCAACGACTTCCGATCATCTCGGCCGCGCGCGGCGCCGTGCCCCGATCGACGGCGGGGCCGGACGGAAGATCCCTTCCTCGGCATCAGGCCGTCCCCCTCCGTAAACTCCATGCAAAGTCGGCGCATGTGTTTTCGTGATGGCATGTGGTCGCTCATGGCCATACTCTCAAGAATTCCAGGATTCGTGCGGAATCGGGTTCGGGTCGCGCAAACGACGCACCACGACCGTCGCCCACGTCAGGGAGAACGATTCGTTCGAGCGAAGTAGAGCGGAAGAGGACTCAGGCGGAGGCCCTGGATCGAGATCCCCCGAAGCACGCAGGCAGAGACACCCGGGCGGAATCCGAAGTTCG
>CALKTZ010001183.1 GCA_937997355.1 uncultured Planctomycetales bacterium
TGGCCGCGCCAAGGGTCGAAGGGAATTTCCCGCTCAATCCGACCGACCCTCATTCGCTCCGGCAACTCGCCAGACTCCGCAGCCTCATCCTCGCGAAAACACACTTCGGCTTCAAGACGGTGGAACACATCTTCGCCGAGATCCATCGCATCTGGTCTTTCGTGGAACTTTGGGGAGCCGAACATCGACCTCAAGCTCCCGTGAGTCTCTCGTATTTGCTCGACGAACAACACTTGCTCATCCAGCTTCGAGATCACGCCGGCTGGATGGCGGCCTACCGCGCCCGCTTCCCTGCCGATGGGGTTGAAAGTACGGGCGAACCGCAATTCCATCCAATCCAGACCGAAGATTCGCAGGATTGTCTCAGCCTCGACGCGAAGATCGGGTATCATTAATCAAGAGAATCTGACGACGAATCGTCGGAGCTTGTCGATAGATCGTCGAATTCATGTAGGCTCGGCGGTTGTTGGGTCTGAAAACGCCGCCCCGGCCTCCAAACTCCCATTCAGCAAGAGACGATCGGGCACCTTAGGCGGTCCGGAAGAAAGCCGACGATCCGAGCCTTTCCCCTCCATTTGCTCCGGATCGCGAAGGGAATATCCCGAGCTTCTTCCCTTGCAGAGCAGCCGAGCGGAATCCCGAGAGACAGTCCTCCCATGAACCGACCGGGCAACCTGCCACCGAGTCCACTCAGCCCCGATCCTCGGGAGGAAAGTTCGTTCGGATCGTCCATGCCTTCGGTGAGCTGTCCCAACCAGGCGTTCATCCTGGCGATTGCGGCCTGGTCCACGGAAACCGACATGGCCAAATCGCCCGGCTCTCACTCCTTGACCTTTCGCAGCAATCCCAAGACGCATCTCACGGCGGAATTGCGGAATCATCTGGAGCCGATTCTCGACCAGTTGCGTCGGTCTTCCAAGGTGAACATCCCCCCGGTCGAGGCGCTCCAGCGGCTGAAGCGTGCTCATCGTGCGGAGGTTCGTCCCGACTTCGATCGAATTCATCCAACCTGGTGGTTGCGCGCGCTCCGGGAAGAGCCCCCCTCGGTCCGAGCGATCATCGCCCGCCATGGTCCTCCTCAGGTTCGAGCCGCGCTCTCTCCGGAGTCCGATCCTCTCCCCAATGAGGCGAGGAAGCACCAGGCCATCCCCGAAGAAATCCTCAACTGGGTGCTGGCCCTCTGGGCGGAGCGGCTCGTGGGCGATCTCCCGGAGCGGGAAGACGATCCCTTCGCGATCGCCGCTCTCACCCGCTTCGATGATCGCTCGATCTTTCGACTTTTCCGACTCACCGGCCTGGTCAAGCTGGCCCTGGCGGGATCGCGCGGCAAGGAACTCCGGCATGTCCGGCTGAGATCCGTCGACCTCGATCGGATCGACGGTTTCCTGCGTTTCTTCGTCCCCCTCGCCCCCGGCATGCAGGCGACGGCCAGGCGCGACATCCA
Source organism: uncultured Planctomycetales bacterium (assembly GCA_937997355.1). Taxonomy (GTDB): domain Bacteria; phylum Planctomycetota; class Planctomycetia; order Isosphaerales; family Isosphaeraceae; genus CALKTZ01. The sequence continues at coordinate 1,445 of CALKTZ010001183.1, forward strand.
GGCCGTCGTCGATCGCCTTGAAGGACGCACCACCTCGAATCAAAGGCTGGCGCTGGTCGGCCTCTCAACTTTCGGAAGGCAGCTAAGCTGCTGCGAACCCTACCGCGTTCGCTGGGCGCTCCAGCACCTTCCCTATCCGATCGCGAAACGGATCCGCAATCAAATGCCTCGAAAACCACTCTCCGGGCACGCCATCATGAAGGTGGAAAGCCTCGTCCTGAGCGCCGCCTGGCATCGGCTGAATCAGGAAGGAAGGCTCATCCCGCGGAGAGGGGCCATCGGGAGGGCTCCATCATGAACACCCTCGTCACGAACGCGGAGCCCGAATCGTCGGGATGGCTCCAGGTCGGAGCCGAGGCGCCAATCCCACGCGAATCCTGGGGAGAATTGCCGACCCTGACCAGGCACCAGGTCCGGCTGCTCCGTCGATTGGCCAGATGGAGCGAACCGGGACAGCTTCCCGCCAAACTGAGCTGGCTTGAAGAGTGGCTGGGAAAGCCCTTCGAGATCGGGTTCCCGGAAGTCCTGGAGCGGCCATCGGGCCTCATGCGGGCCGGGTTGGTCGCGCAACTCTCGCTGCCGGAGTTCGGCACCAGAATCGGCATCGGCGTGGAAACGCCCTTGGCCCACGCCGTCGTCGATCGGCTGCTCGGCTTCAATCGCCCCTTCGCGGAAACCCGGCTCCAGCTCAGCCCGGTCGAGTGGGGAATCTGGACCTTCTTGTTCACCAAGATCCTCGACGAACTCGCGGGCCACGATCGTTCCAAAAATCCGAAAAGCCCAGGTCCTCACGATCTCATCACCTGGCCCAAACTCTACCTCAATCGCGTTGGCCCCGACCCATTCGATCCCACCGCGCTCGGCAAAGTGACCACTCTTTGCTGGACCTCGAAATTAGGTCCTGTCACGGGGACCGTCCGGATCTGGATTCCCCAGCCCCTTCTCGATCGCTGGCTGAAATCGGTCGATCCGGAGAAGCCGATCGATCCCGGGCGAATCTCGTCGCTGATTCACCCGAGCGCCGGCCCATCTTCGACTCAAGGAAGGACTTCTGCCAAACCAAACCCCCCGCCTCGCGAGCTTTCCTCCGAATGGCGAGCGAGAGGCGGTACGGTCCATCTTCCTCGGGGCTTGAAGGGAATTCGCATGGGGAGCGTGCTCCCAATCCTTCGAGAAAGCTCATCGCACGGAGTCGATGATCAGATCAGCCTGACCCTCGACCTCGACGAAACGGAGGGCCGGCTCCATTTTTCCGCGAAGCCGGCCGAAGAGCTTGTCGGGAAGCGTTTCATCGTCACTTCCACCGTGCGGCACGATCCTCCAACCCGGGAGCATCCCAGCGTGAGCGGCAAACTTACCCCCGAATCCCCACAAGCGAGAGGCTCGTCGTCCAATCCTCCTCAGCCTCCCAATCTCCCGGTTACGCTCGCGGTCGAGTTGGGGCGAGTCAACCTAACCTTGAGCCGGCTGGCCGACCTCAAATCGGGGGACATCATCGAGCTGAACCGGCACACCCGCGAACCGGTCGAACTGACGTCCAACGGCCGGCTCGTCGCCCGAGGGGAGCACATCAAGATCGACGCCGAGCTTGGCGTGCGCATCACGAACGTCTTGCTGTAGCAGCCGTCCCCACCCCGTTCAGACGGGATAAACGACCTGAATCGCGACCTGCAAGATGATCGTCTGCAGGCCCAGCAAGGCAACCGAGGCACCGAGCGTGCGGGGGCCTCCGTTCAGCCGCAGCAAGCCCGCCGCGGCCGCGATCAAAAGCGGTGGCAAGAATAACTGCCAGAGCCGGGCGACTTCTCCCAGATTGCGGCCAACCAGGTTGAGCAGGACCAGCACGGCCAGGGTTACCCAGGCCGATCGCGTGGCGACGACCTCGGTTTGACCCGCTTCCCGGCCGACCCTCCCGAATCCGATCAGGCACCAGAGCGTTGTGGGTAATCCCAGGGCAATTGCCATTTCAATCGGATTTGCGATGAACCACGCCCAGTACGTGCGAGGAAACTCGTCATAGAACCGCGCGTGATGATGCTGGTTCCACCACCAGATCACGAATGGATTGGACCCCGTCATCTTCCAGATCAACCCCGTCACCGCCAGGAAGCCGACCCCCACGGCCAGGATCAAGGCGGCCCGCCGACCGATCGCCGCTTCGAAATGGGTGGCCAGAATCAGCCCGACAATCAAGCCGACCGCCAGGAAGACCAGCGAACAGAACATGCCGATTCCCAGGATCGCGCCGGCCGTCACCGCCAGGAGGATGCCGATGGCTGGCCGAGACCGATCGCGAACCGCCCAGACGGTCAAAGCCCAGGCCGCGGTCGAGAGTAAGGGATACGCTGCATCGGCATCCGGCTGGAAGAGGACCGGCGCCGAGGCGAGCGGCCAAAACGCCGCCGTACACCAGGAGAACAACGCGCCCCGCTCGGCTCTCGCCAGCAAATAGAGAGGAATCACCGTCCCCGCGCTGGCGAAGAGGGTCAGGACCCCGGCGAGAAACAATGCGGCGCGATCCGGCTGGGAGATCGTCACTCGATTGAGGATCTCAAGCTGCCGAAACCCTTCCTTCGTCGCCAGCGGCATCACCGAAGTCAGCCAGGAGGACACGCCCGGATGCTCGCGCAGCTTCCTCGCCAGATACCAGTGGGCAACGAAAAGCCCCGGCGGATGGGTGCCGATGTGCAACGAATCTTGATTGCGAATCCATTCGGAATAATCCGCCAGGAACCGCTCCGGCGCGTCGCCCATCTGCTCGTGGGCGACCTTGTAGTAGCCGGTCGAGGACGGGAAATAATTCACATAGGCCCACTTCGTCAGGTCATATTCGTCGGCCGCGCCGGCCTGAACGAAAAGCTGGGCCAGGATCGCGGCGAGGGTCAAGCCGGCCACCCAGGCGCACTCGCGGAGTCGGGAAACAGCCTTCCGACGAGCAAGGTCGCGAAAGCCGATCGCGACAAAACCGGCGTAGAACCCCACCGCCAGCGACGAAATCACCAGCCCGATGGCCGTGGGCCACACCTTCACCCGAAGCCATTCCCACTCCCCGGGAACTCCCAGCGGAAACCAGCGGAGCCGTAAACCAAGCGCAAGGACGAGAACCAAAACGGCCTGACCGACCAGAAGCCATCGGCGGAGGTGTCGCATGGGAGACGATCTTAACGGCCGTCCCGATCTCCGACGAGTCTCCTCCCGGACAAAATCCCCTTGAGTGGTTGAAGTCGCACGCCGGTCGTGTTCTGATCACGAAAGGGAACCCAGGTTTCCTGTTTTTCGATCATCCGATCCCTGCCAACCCTTTCACCCCACCGCTCCGGAGATATGGCCGATGCATTTTGAGGACCCTTCCGCTTCCACCCCCGACACCGGACCAACCGACCAGCAAATGCCCTGGTGGAGGGGCCTCACAGGATACCAGTGGTTCGTCTTCATCGTCGCCTCGCTCGGCTGGCTCTTCGACACGATGGACCAGCAGTTTTTCAACCTGGCACGCAAGCCCGCCGTCACCCAGTTGCTCAAACTGCCGGCCTCAGATCCGAATACACCCGGCACGATCAACGAATATGCCGGCTACACCACCTCCATCTTCATGATCGGCTGGGCCATCGGCGGCATCTTCTTCGGCGTGCTCGGCGACCGGATCGGCCGCGCGAAAACCATGATGCTCACCGTCCTGTTCTATTCCGCGTTCACGGGCCTCAGCGCCCTGTCGGTCGGCATCTGGGACTTCGCGTTCTATCGCTTCCTCACCGGCCTGGGGGTCGGCGGCCAGTTCGCCGTCGGCGTCGCCATGGTCGCCGAGGTGATGCCCGATCGCTCCCGCCCCTTCGCCCTCGGCTGGCTCCAGGCCCTCTCGGCGGTCGGAAACATGATGGCCGCGTTGACCGGCATCGGCCTGGGTGCGCTGGAAGCATCCGGGAGGCTGGATAGCGCCTGGCGGACCATGTTCCTGATCGGCATGGCCCCCGCCCTGCTCGCGATCCCCATCTTCTTGAAGCTGAAAGAGCCGGAACGGTGGAAGGCTGCCACCCAGGACGAGGCGATCGAGGGACAGCTCACCAAGCCGAAATACAAGGCCGGCTCACTTGCCGAACTCTTCGGCGACCCGCGATGGAGACGCAATACGCTCGTCGGCATGATCCTCGCCTTTGCGGGTGTCGTGGGGCTCTGGGGCATCGGCTTCTTCAGCTTCGACCTATTCCGAGATGTGTTCACGAGACATTTCGAGGCCCAGGGGCTCGACAAGCAGGAAA
>CALKTZ010001184.1 GCA_937997355.1 uncultured Planctomycetales bacterium
CCAGGTCAGGATTTCGAAGAATTCCTCGAACGTGCCGATCCCTCCCGGAAGGGTCAGGAAAGCCGATGCTCGGTCGGCCATCAAGGCTTTCCGTTCGTGCATGCCGCGCACGGTGTGAAGCTCGGTCAGCCCCAGGTGGGCGAGTTCCCTGGTCGCGAGCCGCTCGGGAAGCACGCCGACCACCGGGCCGCCCCCCGCGAGGACCGCATCGGCGACCACCCCCATCAGGCCGACCTGCCCGCCGCCATAAACCATCCCGAGCCCGCTGCGGGCAATCGCGGCACCAACCTGTTGGGCCGCCTCCTCGTAAGCCGGTTGGAAGCCCATCGAGGACCCGCAGAAGACACAAATCAATCGACGATCGATCACGAGGGATTCCGCCAAATGGAAGGATCATTTCCGCGCCGAGTCGAGCTTGCTCTCAGACGTATTGCGCAGAACGGTGATGTAGTAAAGCGCCTGCAACGCGGAGATATACAAGAGGGCAACCAGCACGGAAATCGTCACGCAAGCCGAGTCGGACCCGACGCGTCCCGAGTATGCCAGCATCCCTGCCGTGAAGCCCGCCGACGCTCCGCCGAGTGCGACGACCATCAAATGCATGAGATAAAAAATGGAGAGCGGGTTCACGCGCTCGACGCGTTTGGAGTGAAGCCCCAGGATCGCGTTCATCTTGGTGACCTCGTAGATCAGGCCGATTCGCGATCGGATCAGCAGGAGGCTGATGAAAATTGCAAGGACCGAGAGGGTCCCGAAGGTCGCGGGGAGGCACCAGTACTGGAGCGCGCTCACGGGGATGATCGGCACCACGTCCGCCTTGATGTTCAGGATGGCCGTCGAGGCGGCGAAGAGGACCGAGGCGACGCCGAGGAAGATCCCCACCGAACGGTTGCGGTCGGTGACGAGCTGATTGATCGTCCTGGAAACGTGCAGGTAGCGAACCTCGGGCGCCAGCGGCTCGTGCGGATCGGGCTTCCAGCCGGCGGCCACCTCTTCCCCCACAAGCTCGATGTCGGCAAGCCGACGATCGACCGACTCCTCTCCCAGCAGCTCGTCCTTGAAGCCTTGCGTATGTTCCCGGCCGAAGTGATCGGTTTGCGCGGCCTGTCCCGGGGCCTTCGTCGGCAAGATCTCCGGGCGGGGAGGGATGGGGGCGTCGTTCATGGGCGGCATCCCGCGAGAGTTGGTCCTGGGATTTTACCTGAGCAAGATCGCCCGTTATCATGAAGTTCGAGCGGTATCGCCGCAAGTGGTCCAATCTGACCGAGGTCATCGGCGGAGCCCCGCTCGCCGCACGCCCGAGACTCTCCACAAAGGCCGTCGCCTGTTTGAAATTGGGGGAAGATTCCTTGTCCGAAGAAAATTACCAGACTGTCGCGAAAGTCGCCGATCTCGCCGAAGGGCGGGGATTGTCGGTCGTGGTCGACGGGACGCCGATCGCGGTGTTTCTGGAGGGGGGGAACTACTACGCGATCGATGACAATTGCCCGCATCAAGGCGCGCCCCTGAGCGACGGGATCGTCTTCGATAAATCGGTCACCTGCTCCTGGCACGGCTGGCGCTTCAGCCTGGAGAACGGTTGCTGGCTCGATAGCCCGAAGTCTCGCACAAAGGTGGGAACCTATCCGGTACGCGTCGTTGGCGACGAGATTCAGATCGCCGTTTCCTGAAATTCAACAGATCCGCCGGAGTTATTGTCCG
>CALKTZ010001185.1 GCA_937997355.1 uncultured Planctomycetales bacterium
ACTTTCGCACCCCCAAAGTTTGGGGCCAGCCGGATTGAGCGGCTGACAGGGCCACGGAGGTAGGCCCTCGCGGCTTGTCGATCCGCGTTCGGCGCGAGACCTTCTCGGGGCATCGGGCACGGCTAGGTTCACTCTTGGGGGCCGTCACGGCGGTATGACGAGGAGTTAAATCGACTTCTCGGGGCTACCGACCGAGGACGGCCCCATGCCTATCCGACTCCGCTCTGCTTCATGCCTGACTGAGCGATCCCGCGATGGGGGGAGAGTTCAACATCTGGGGGAGTAATTCCTCGCCCGCGTCTTCCGAATTGGCGGGATAGAAATCGAAAAACTGCTGGCCGGAGAGATAGTCGGCCATGGCCCGCCGGACGGACCGAAGCTGTTTCTGGAACCGCGCGTATTGCCGGATCAATCGTTTGCGTTGCTCCTCGGGCATTTCGAGGATGTCGATGTAGACTCGACGACCCCGAGCGGCATCATGGAAGCTCCAGAGCCGCTTGATCTTCAAGCCGGTTTCTTCGTCGTCGAACTCCAGCATCCTCGCGTATTGTCTCGCCTTCATCTTCTTGGCGAATGCGACGAGCTCGGAATTCGACTCGAAACCCCCGAGGCGATCGATCCAGGCAACGATCTGCTCGGTGGTGAGCTTCGGGCCCTTTTCCAGGCAGAGCTCCTTGAGGCTGGAAACGATTTCCGCGGGTCCCATGAGCTTGTCCTCTTCACAAGAAAGCTGGATGAAGAACCAACAGTTTATCCAGACTGTGCGGACGTTGTCGATGCACTTGCGTTCAAAGGGTCCAGAATTCCAGGTCACGGATTAACACGCGGCGACAGGCGTTCCGTAACCGGCGTGTACCGGAAAGATGGAAAAGTCGTATCCCAAATTCCAGGAGGGAGATCCGACGAGAATCGGGGAATGGGGCATTCCCGATCATTTCCCTCGATCGATAAGATTGAAGGACGAAAATCATCGGCGAGACGATCCACGAGGAATTACACCAGGTGGCGACATGGGTGTTCGATGGCCGAGACGCGAGGCAAAGCAATCGTTGGTCGGCGGGATCATTCTTTCGCTCTTGACCTTTGTTGTGGGATGCTCGTCGGTGGTTGCCGCCGAAGTCGACGCCGAAGCGGCGGAACGTGGCTACCGTGCGCTCACGCAGGGAGCCTGGCTGAAATCCGCCTGGAAGGACGCCACGTTTCGAGATGCCGGCCGACTCTGGGGAGAGGCGTCGACCGCCGAACTCGACCCCTCGGCTTATTCATTGGCGTTCGGCCGTCGCTACGGCCTGCACCCCGCCCCGTTTCCGAATGACGGATTGCCGATGGGACTTCGCCGGGGAGACGGCGGAGGAGGGAAGCGCGTCGGTCTCCAGATTGATTGCCTGGTCTGTCACGGCGGATCGATCGGCGGAAAGAGCTACGTCGGGCTCGGCAACACTCAGCTCGACCTGAAGGGCCTGCTTTATGACATGACCAAGGCGGATGGTCAGCCCCCGCCGTTCAGCACGTTTACGCTCAACACCGCGAGGGGCACCAACAACGCCGGCATGATCGCCGCCGTCCTCCTCAGCCTCCGAAACGTCGACCTCTCCACGAGGAGATTTCCCATCCCCCTCGGCGTCAATCTCCCGGAGATGGATACCCCCCCGTGGTGGCACCTGAAACGCAAGAAAACGATGTATTATGACGGGCGAACTCCGGCGGCTTCCGTCCGGTCGAACATGCAGTTCCTGCTCGGCGAAAAGACCCTCGACGGCTTGAAGGAACTCGAACCAACCTTTCGCGACCTGCAAGCCTATCTGAAGACGATCGAGCCTCCCAAATATCCTTTCGCCATCGACCAAAAACGCGCGGATCGGGGTAAGCAGATCTTCGAGTCTTCGTGTGCTCGCTGTCACGGGACCTATGGCCCGGGCGGGGCTTATCCGAACAAGATCGTCCCCCTGGAGATCGTGGGGACCGACCCGGAACGTGCGAAGGGGCTCTCCGACCGCCTGGTCGCCCACTACAACGCCACCTGGTTCGGCGAGATCGATCCGGCGAACCCGGTCATGACCGGATACCAGGCCCCCCCCCTCGACGGCATCTGGGCGACGGCCCCCTACCTCCACAACGGCTCGGTGCCAACCCTCGACCACCTCCTCAATTCCAAAACCAGACCCGCACGATTCACCCGCCCCCCTTCAACCGATTTCGCCCACTACGACCCGATCAAGGTGGGCTGGAAGCATGATCCGATCGAACCGATCAAGCCCGGCGCGAAGAAGCCGTCCGCCTGGGAGGCAACTTTCATCTACGACACGGCAAGGGTCGGGCTCGGCAATGCCGGCCATACCTTCGGCGATAAGCTCGACTCCGATCAGCGGGCAGACCTCATCGAATATCTCAAGACGCTCTGACGATTCGATTCAAAAGCGGCACGTCATGAGATGGCAAGAGCCGCCTCCGCGAGACGGCGGCTCGCAGAGGGTCTCCACCCCTTCTGCCGACAACTTCCGTCGGTATGCGTGATTTGTTTGCCATATCCCTGCGTCGAGATTCCGGCTGCTCCTGGAACATGTTTTTGGATAACCAAAATTTTTGTTTGCATTTTAGACGATGATTTTCTAGGATTCCCGAATCGCATGTTTTTTTGAGACGAATGAGGAATTGAATCGGCAAGGGCGAAGCACATGAATTTACGTCGAGATGCCGTTGCGCGCGGCTTTACCTTGATCGAGCTCCTGGTGGTGATCGCGATCATCGCGGTCCTGATCGCGCTGCTGCTCCCCGCGGTTCAGGCGGCCCGCGCGTCGGCGCGTCGGATGCAGTGCGTCAACAATCTCAAGCAGATCGGCCTGGGCCTGGCGAACTATGAATCGGCGATCGGGAGTTATCCGCCCGCGTATGTCGGCAACCCGAAGGCGGTGGGCTCCGCGTACGGCGTGAGCTATCCGGACGGGAACATGAATACGCTGCCCGGCTTTGCCTGGGGGACGCTCATCCTTCCTTACGTCGAGCAGGCGCCGCTTGCCGCGAGCTTCAATACCAATCTGCCGTGCTGGGCGCCGGATAACACGACCTCGGCGCGGACGAAGCTTTCCGTCTTCCTTTGCCCGTCAAGTCGGGGGCCGAGCGACGGCTTTAATCTCCACACATTTACCAATAACGATGCCAACGCGCCGAACGATGCCGGAGAATTTTCACCCCCGATCACGTTCGCGCACAGCCACTATGTGACGAATGCCGGCGTCAACCAGCCCTGGGGACGCCCCACCGCCTATTCGAGCGATCTGGACGTCGCCGAGCCGGTCCCCGGCGCGCCCGCGCACGTCATCAATGGGCCGTTCTATCGGAATTCGCGGACGACCCCGGCCCGCGTGAGCGACGGCCTTTCGAATACGATCTTCGTGGGCGAACGGACCTCACGCCTGGCGGACGCGACCTGGGTGGGTGTGGTTCCCTTTACCAGCGTTTATCCCAAGCCGGGCTGGCCGTCCGATCCCAACAGCGGCGGCGACCTCGTCGGCGCCCACAGCGGGCCGGACGTTCACGACCACCCGCAGGTCATCATCCACGCGCCGAACCATCCGTTCGGCCACACCGATGAGATGTACTCGGACGACGGCGACGGGGCGAACGTCCTGATGGGGGACGGCTCGGTCCACTTCATCAAGAAGACGATCTACCCCTGGACCTGGGTCTATCTCTCGACACGCGACCAGGGGGAGGTCATCAGTGCGGACTATTGAGCCATCGGAAGCAGATCTATTGAACGGCGCGGCAAACCATCCCGAAAGGGGGAGGTCGATCGATGAGTTGCATTGATCGAGATGTCAGGAGTCGGTCGGCAACTTTCATGTGGATCGCATCGCTTCTCGCGATCGGCCTCGTCGGTTGCTGGGGCGAGCATCAGATCGGGCCATCCAAGGAAACCTTCCGGACCGTGGATGCCCTGTACACGGCCGTCGGGCTCCGGGATCTCAGGCTGGTCCAGCAGAGCGAGAACAAGTTGAAATCGCTCCGCGATGACGATCAAATCCCGACCGAGGCGGCGGATACGTTATTTGCGATCGTTGCCGAAGCCAAGGCCGGCTCATGGGAACCGGCTCAACTGCGATTGAGCCAATTCATGGAAGGGCAGAGGCGTTGATTCCGCCCGCGGGATTATCCGTAAGCCGATGGATTTCTTCCCGAAACTCGCATTCGAAGTCGGTGACGATTGTCGTCGGGTCTTGGTAGACTAAAGAATCGACAAGGGAATCCTCCGGTTCTGGATTTTAGAATCCGAGGGTTGGGAGTTTTGCGGCAGCGTCACTCAAGGACCATCATCATGGCGGGGATTGGAAAATTCAAATTGTCGGACGCAATCAAACCATCCCTCGATAAGGCCGGCTCGAAGAAGGGCGGCAAGCCGAAGCCCGGGCAGCGGCTCGTCGGCGAGCAAGCGCGTGAGCTTTCCGAGCTCAAGCAGGCGAAGAATGCCGAAGGTTCGATCCGCGATCGCATGGTCGAAATCGGACGCGGTGTCAAGCAGGCCGGCAGGCAGGGAGGGGCCTAACCTCAAACTCGATCAGCACCAATGAGATTTCCGACCAGGACATTCGCGCGGTTCGTCAGCGGAATCTCGTATCTCGCCGCCATCTCCTTGGTCCTCTATCTGGCCGTCTTGATCGCGCGGCGGGAGGCCAGCGAGATCGGCGGCCAGCTTCGGATGCTGAAGGATGGCGAGCCGCATGAACGAGGGGGAGCCGCCTGGCAGTTGGTTCAATCCGATTCGGGAGAGATGAATCGGATTGCCCCCGCGTTGATTCGCGCGATCGAGGACGAGGACGGTTATGTCCGCTCCTGCGCGGCGGGCGCCCTCGGCGAGCTCAAGCCGGTAGCACCCTGGGATCAGAGATCCGCCGAAGCCCTGACATCGGCGCTCAATGATCCGGATCATCGCGTCCGCGCCGATGCGGCCCGCAGCCTCGGCAAGCTCGATGTCATCCTGGAAATCACGGTGCCGGCCTTGATGGCCGCGGCCGGCATCGGCGAATCGACCGACCCGGTGTTGTCCGACAACAAGGAGACGCGGCCGGACGAGAAGCCGGACGCGATCTCGCCGGAATGGGAGAAAGAGGCCAAACGCACGGCCCTCGGCACGTTGGGAGCCTACGCAAAGCGAGGTAGTCCCCTCGCGATCTCGTCGATGCTCGCCCAGGTCGATACCCGCGACCCCGCCCTTCGACAATTCGCCATCTCCAGCCTGGGACCCGCGGCCAGTCACGACGAAGAGATGCTCAACGTCCTCCTCAAGTTGTCACGGAGTCAGGACCTCGAAACCCGCGAAGCCGCGATCGAAGCCATCGTTGTCGCCATCCGAACAGGGGGATCGCAAAGCCGACGCGCCTTCGACGTGCTCCTCAATTCGGCGGAGTCGGCTCAATTGAGCCCGTTGTCGAGATTCCGCGTGGCGAGTGCGGGGGCGTCCCGGTATTTCTGGGAGGTTGTCCCGATCCTGGATCAAGCGTGCCGGTCGAAGGAACTCGAAAATCAGGCCGCCCAGGCGATCGATGACCTGGTTGCCAACGAGGCGATCCCGAAGAATTTCAAGCCGATCACTGAGGTGAACAGCCGGCAAGGTGTGATCCGCTATCTCGCGGTTCGACTCCTGAAACCCAGGTCGGATGAGGAGCTGGCGGCGCTTCTGGTTGCCGTCCACGATCAGCATCCTCGAATCAAGCAGCGCGCCCAGTGGGCAATCATGCTCGGTCATTCCCCGGAAAGCATCGATCCGGCCCTCAAGGCGATCGGGGCCGCGACGGCGGATGCGGAAACGCGCAAGGCGCTCATCCCCTTACTGGCCGATGGCGCGGTTTCCGGGAATCGATCGGCAATGCGTGGCCTATGCCAACTCGTGGAAGATCCCGATCCAGGAGTCCGATTTTCGGCGATCATGGGCTTATTTCGCCGTCGCCAGGGCAAATTGTTCGACTTCAAGGAGATCGAGCGTCCTTTCTATCGGGCCTTCCGTGATGAGTCCCCGGCCATTCGCTCATTCGCATTTTCGATGCTCGACGCCATGGTGAACGAAAAGGTTGTGCCGAGGGATTTCGAGGCATCGGCGGCCATCAAGAGCGAAGAACCCGGCGAGCGCCTGATTGCGGTTCTCATGTCCGATCCGCAAGAACCGGAGGGGATCGAGGTGCTCATCCGGGCGACCCGCGATCCGGACTCGCGGATCCGGATCCGCGCCGTCAACGCGTTGCGAAAGGTGGGCGCGGCCAATCCGCAGTCCGATGCCGTGTTGCAAGCCCTGACGGCGGTATGCCAGGACCCCGAGGACGACATTCGGCAGGTTGCATCGCAGGCGAAATCGGCCCTGGAAGCGGCAATCAAATCTCAATCCGGGCGGTAAACGGCCGAATGGTCGGCATGCTCGCTTCGACCGTTCAATTCTTCCCCTTGCGCCCGGGTTTTGCGATGTGCTGCTCGCGCTCGCCAGGCGTCGACGCGAGGAAATCGTCGACGGCCAGGGCCGAGAGAGAGAAGGAATCCGCCGACGATTGATCGAAATCGTTGATCGAGGTTTCGCCCTTCGAGACGACCGCAATGGCCTTGCCGCCGGGGGCGCCGTCATCGTCGCCATCGACCGCCACGCCGTCGGCATCGAGAATCCCGGCCCCGTTGATTCGGAGCTGAATCGTCGAGTTCAGCCGAAGGCGAACGCCCCCCTTTGGCACCAGCGTGACCGTGTCGGATTCGGGATCATAACTCGCCGAGGCGAGGGGAACGCGCACGTCGTCGCGTGTGCCGATCTTCTTATCCTTGCCGGCCTGGGTGAGCACGTAATTCGAGAGACGTTGCGCCGAGGAGGGATCGAGGTCGCCTGTAAACTCCACCCGGACCACGGTGGCCGTCCTCCCCTTGCCCCCCTTGCCGACGCGTGACGTATCGAGGTAAACATCCGAGACCGACTCCGGGAAATCGGCGGACATTGCCGAGACTCGACCCGGAGTCGAAGCGGAGTTTGCAGCGCTTTGCACCACCGGTGCCGCCGAGAGCAAGAGTCGAGGTTCGAGGAAATTCTGGATGCTCCCACCTCCTTGAAAATCCAGCGTCAGTCGCGTCCTTCGGGCGAGTCGGCGATCGGCCCGTGAATGCGTCCCTCCCGCCACTTCTGCCCGTCCGATTGAGAATCGATTCCCAGAGAAGGCACCGCCGGTGAAACCATACATCGAAGTGGCCTCGAACAAAGCTATGGAGAGGGGAGAATTCCCAGGTCGCCCGGAGCCGACACATCATTCACTCGGCCGGGGAATCGATAAGATCGGAATGATCTGGTATTTCTGACTAGAAGGAGCTTACTCGCTTGCGTGGATACATGTGAAGTCGAGTTGCGATCAATGGCACGTTTCCTGGAAGTATGCACGCTTTACGCCGCCATCTCGTCCTCATGAGAACATAGCGGATTTCCACGAGTTGGTCGTGCGATCCCGTTCGATTGACGACAATCTTTTGCTCTCAGCCGCGACGGAGTGCTCTTCCGGGTGTGGCACCCGTGGGTTCGCCATCTTCCAGGGCGGGGGTGCCGTTGACCAGCACGTGCCGCACCCCCTCCGCAAGAGTGCGGCCGGCCGCGTAGGTGGCGCGATCGATCACGGTCGCCGGGTCGAAGACGGCGATATCCGCGACATACCCCGAGCGGATCAGCCCTCGGTCGGTCAGGCGGAATCGCCGGGCGGCATGGGTGGAAAGATGGGTGACCGCCTCGGGCCAGGTGTAGTCGCCGAGTTGTCGGGTGTGATGGCCGAGGTAGCGGGCAAACGCCCCCCAGCCGCGAGGGTGGGGGAAGCCGCCGTGGAAGATGCCGTCGGACCCCGCCATGTGGGCCGGATGGCGCAGGATCGCGCGTTCGAAACTGGCGACGTCGGGATAGTCCCGGTCGAAATCGTTGGCCAGGGCCTGGCAATAGTGGTTGCGCCCGCGATCGATGCCGGGGCGGTCGCCGTGCTGTGCGGCGGCGATGACCGCACCGGGCGGGACCGGGCTGTCATAGGCGTTCTGGCAGCGCACCGCTTCGTCCAGCAGCGCGGGAACC
>CALKTZ010001186.1 GCA_937997355.1 uncultured Planctomycetales bacterium
CCACACCTGGGCCGGCTTCGTTTATGTAGCTTTCGTGATCGACGCCTATGCCCGCCGGATCGTGGGCTGGAAGGTCAGCACGGCGGCTACCGCCGGCTTTTGCCGCAAATAATCGTCATAGCCGCCGTCATACTCGGCCACGGAACCATCGGGCTCGATGGCGATCGTGCTCGTCACCACGTCGTTGAGGAACGCCCGGTCGTGGCTGACGAGGAGGACGGTCCCCTGATATTCGACAAGCAGGCTTTCGAGCAATTCGAGCGTCTCGATGTCGAGGTCGTTGGTCGGCTCGTCGAGGACCAGCACGTTCGAAGGCTTGGTGAAGAGCTTGGCGAGCAGCAGCCGGCTCCGCTCTCCCCCCGACAGGAACTTGACCAGGCTCCTCGACCGTTCCGGGGGAAAGAGGAAATCCTGGAGATAGCCGATCACATGCCGCGACTGGCCGTTGATCGGGATCGTGTCGTACTCGCTGACGTTTTCCTGGACGGTCTTATCCTCGTCCAGCGTGTCCTTCAGCTGGTCGAAGTAGGCGACCTCCAGGTTGGTCCCCTGGCGGATCGTGCCGGCTTGCGGCGTCAACTGCCCGAGCAAGAGCCGGATGAGGGTGGTCTTGCCCGCGCCGTTGGGTCCGATGATCCCGATCTTGTCCCCGCGCATGATCGTCACGTCGAGGTCCTTGACGATCGGGCGATCTCCGTAACCGAAGCTCACCCCCTTCGCGTCGGCGACCAGCGCCCCCGATCGCTCGGCCTCCTGCATCTGGATCCGAGCGTTCCCCTGGCGTTCGCGGCGCTGGGTGCGGGCCACGCGCATGGCTTTCAGGGCGCGCACTCGCCCCTCGTTGCGGGTCCGTCTCGCTTCAATCCCCTTGCGGATCCAGACCTCTTCCTGCGCGAGTCGCTTGTCGAACAGGGCGTTTTGCCGCTCCTCGGCGGCGAGCAGCTCTTCCTTGCGCTTCAGGAAGGTGGGGTAGTCGCAGTCCCAATCGTAGAGTTTGCCGCGATCCAGCTCGACGATCCGGGTCGCCAAGCGGCTGAGGAACATCCGGTCGTGGGTCACGAACAGCAAGGCCCCCGAGAACTTCGCGAGGAAGCCTTCCAACCAGCGGATCGAATCGATGTCGAGGTGGTTGGTCGGCTCGTCGAGGAGGAGCAGGTCGGGCTCGCCGATGATCGCCTTGCCGAGCAGAACTCGCCGCTTCATCCCCGAGGAGAGGGCCTCGAAAGGAGTTGTCGAATCGAGCCCGAGCCGGGTGATGATCGTCTCGACCCGATAGTCGGCCGACCCCGCGGAATGCTCGTCGTCGGCTAGCCCTTCGGCGATCTCATCGGCCACGGTACCGGTTCGTTCCCGGGGTACATCCTGGGGCAAGCGGGTAACTCGCAAGCCTTGCTGACGGATGATTTCTCCCTCGTCCGGTCGGAGTTCCCCGAGGACGAGTCGGATGAGCGTGCTCTTCCCTTCGCCATTCCTCCCCAGCAAGCTGACCCGCTCTCCCCGCTCGATCGACCAATCGACATGGTCGAGCAGCTTGGGGCCGCCGAACGCCAGGGAGACATCTCGTAAACTCAACAGGGCCATGAACGATCCTCAAGCAAGTTCGGCGAAGCAGATCGAATCATTCAGAGTTCAAGTCGAGGGGCGATCCCGCAAGACTTGCCCGCCGACCACGTCCAGGATGGGGCCGCCATCGTCGGGTTTCAACCGGAGGGCTCCATCCGGTCCGATCCCCTCACCCGTCCCCGCGATGATACGCGCCCCGAGATCGATCCGGATGCGGCGGCCCCGGAGCAGGTCGTGGCGATTCCAGCAGTCCACAAGATCGGGATCGTCGGCGGCGAGAAGGCGGATCAGCTTCGCCAACTGATCGAGGATCAGGTCCAGCACCTTCCGAGATCCCCCCGCCGCCGCGAGGTCGAGCCCGAGCGACGTCAAGGAGACGGCCATTCGGGCAATCTCGGGAGGTGCCTCCTCGAAACGGGTCGTCACATTCAGGCCGATCCCGATGAGAATCCGGCGACCCTGATCCGTGACGATCACCTCCGGCAACAGTCCGGCCAGCTTGCGGTTGCCGATCTCCACATCGTTCGGCCAGCGAATCCCGATCCCGGGCGCCGAGACACCCAACTTGTCGAGCATGTCGAGGATCGCCAGGCCGGCGATCAGGGCAAGCCTGGGCTCGTGATCGGGTCGAAGCCCATAAGTTCCGGGATCGAGCACGAGCGTAAACGTCAAAGATCCGTCATCCGACCACCACGATCGCTGACTCCGGCCTCGTCCTCGGGTTTGACGATCGGCCCAGACGACGAACGGCAAAGGCGGGGCATCGGCGTCTCCGAGGAGGAGACGTCGGGCCTCGTCGCTGGTCGAGTCCACCGACTCGTAACGCAACAATGTTGTTTCGAAGGGCTGACCACTCATCTCATTCGCCGGTCAATTTGAGGAGCAGATCCCCGGTCTTGACCTGATGGCCAACCTTGGCGAGCACCTCGGCGACGCGCCCCGGGCGCTCGGCGTAGATGGTCGTCTCCATCTTCATCGCCTCGATCGACAGGAGCTTCTGTCCCTTGCGAACCGGATCGCCGACCGACACGCCCACGCCGACCACGAGCCCCGGGAGAGGTGATCCCACCTGCAAGGGGTCTCCGGGATCGGCCTTGGGGGCCTCGCGCACCGTGGAAGCCAGGGAACGATCGGCAACCTCGACCTCGCGAGGCTGGCCGTTCAGCTCGAAGAAGACGGTCCGTTGGCCGTCGGAATGCGGATCTCCGACCGCCAGCAGCTTGACGATCAAGGTCTTTCCAGGTTCGAGCTCGACGAGGTTCTCGGCCTCTTTCTCGGGGCCGAAGAAGAACATCGACGTCGGCAAGATCGAGGTATCCCCGTAGAGACGCTCATGGGCGGCCAGGTCGGGGAAGACCCTCGGATAAAGCAGGAAACTCAAGGCATCCTGGTTGGAGGCGGGATATCCCAGGAGCGCAGAGGCTTTCTCGCGCGCCGCCTCGAGATCGGCCGGCGGGAGGTTGGCTCCGGGGCGATCGGTCAGCGGCGTCTTCCCCTTGAGCACCCGCGCCTGGAGGGCCGGGGGGAAGCCGCCGGGGGGCTGGCCGAGCCGACCTTCGAAGAACTCGACGACGCTCTCCGGGAAGGCCAGCTCGCGCTCGGGGTCCAGGGTATCCTCGGGGATCAGGTTGTTCGCCACCAGGAAGAGGGCCATGTCGCCGACGACCTTCGAGCTGGGCGTGACCTTGACAATATCCCCGAACAGCAGATTGACCTGCGAGTAAGCCTGGCAAACCTCCCCCCACCGAGGGGCCAATCCGAGTGCCTTGGCCTGCTGGAACAGGTTGGTGTACTGGCCGCCGGGCATTTCCAGTTCATAGAGGTCGGCGGCGGACGACTTCGGTCCCGACTCGAAGGCCGCGTAGAGCTTGCGCACTTCCTCCCAGTAGCGGCTCAATTCGATCAGGGCCAGCGGATTGATCCCCGTTTCTCTCGGGGTGAATCGCAATGACTCCACGATCGCGTTCAGGCTGGGTTGCGACGTGAGCCCCGACATCGAGGCCACCGCGCCATCGGCAATGTCGAGCCCGACGTCGGCCCCTCTCAGGATGCTCCCGGCCTGCGCCCCGCCGATGTCGTGGGTGTGGAAGTGGACCGGGATGCCGACCTCCTCGCGAAGCGTCTTCACCAGCAACTGGGCGGCGAACGGCTTGCAGAGCCCGGCCATATCCTTGATGGCGATGATGTTGGCCCCTCGCTTCTCGAGATCCTTGGCCATCGCCACGTAATAGGGGAGGTTGTACTTGGATCGCGAGGGGTTGAGGATGTCGCCGGTGTAGCAGATCGCCGCCTCGCAGATCGCCCCCGACTCTCGAACCGCCTCGATCGCGACCTGCATGTTCGGCACCCAGTTCAGGGAGTCGAACACGCGGAAGACGTCGATGCCGGCCGAGGCGGCTTCCTTCACGAACTCCCGGACGACATTGTCCGGGTAGCTCGTGTAGCCAACCGCGTTGGCGCCTCGGAGGAGCATCTGGAAGAGGATGTTGGGAATACGCTCGCGAAGCTGGGCGAGCCGATCCCAGGGATCTTCCTTGAGGAACCGCATCGAGGTGTCGAACGTCGCGCCGCCCCACATTTCGAGCGAGAAGAGCTGGGGGCAAAGCCTTGCGTAAGCATCGGCCACGCGGAGCATGTCGCGAGTCCGCAGCCTGGTCGCCAAGAGCGATTGATGGGCGTCGCGAAAGGTCGTGTCGGTCAGCAGGAGCGGCTCCTGGTCGCGAACCCATCTCGAAAATGCATCGGCCCCCATTTCGAGAAGGCGCTGACGCGAACCCGGCGGCGGTTCTTGTGTGTGATCGACCTTGGGGGGATCGGGCTCGACGACGCTGATCGCCCCGGGGGGACGAACCACCCCGGGGAAGCCGTTCACGCTGATCTCGGCCAGGTAGGTCAGCAATCGCATGGCCCGGTTCTGGCTCACCGGGAACTGGAAAAGCGACGGCGTATCGTCGATGAATCGCGTGATGCACTTGCCCGCGAGGAAATCGGGGTGGGTGACGACGTTGAGCAGGAACGGGACGTTCGTCTTGACCCCCCGGACCCGGAATTCCTGGAGTGCCCGCTCCATCCGGTTCGCGGCCTCGATGAACCGCCGCCCCGAGGCGCAAATCTTCACCAGCAGGGAGTCGTAGAACGGCGTGATGATCGATCCGGTATTCGCCGGCCCGCCATCGGTCCGAATCCCGAGGCCGCCGACCGACCGGTAATGAGTGATCCGGCCGTAGTCCGGCGTGAACTTGTTCTCGGGATCTTCGGCGGTCACCCGGCATTGGATCGCATACCCGTTGAGCGGGATCGACTCCTGATTCGGGATGTCGATCTCGGGATCGGAGAGCGGTTTCCCTTGCGCGATCAGGATCTGGCTCTTGATGAGGTCGATTCCGGTGACGATTTCGGTCACCGTGTGCTCGACCTGGATCCGGGGATTCACCTCGATGAAGTAGAAGGTCTGGGCTTCGAGGTCGACCAGGAATTCGACGGTCCCCGCATTCTCGTACTTCACATGGTTCCCGATCTTGACCGCGGCCTCGCAAATCCTGGCGCGGAGCTCGGGATCGAGATTATAGGCCGGGGCGATTTCCACGATCTTCTGGTGCCGACGCTGCACCGAGCAATCCCGCTCGTACAGGTGGACGAGGTTGCCTTGGGTGTCGCCGAGGATCTGGACCTCGATGTGCTTGGCTTGCCGGATGTATTTCTCGATGAAGACGTCGGGGACGCCGAACGCGGTCCCGGCTTCCCGGCGGGCCTGGTCGATGGCGTCGTCCAGCTTGTCGGCGGACTCGACGACCCGCATGCCGCGGCCGCCCCCCCCCATCGACGCCTTCACGATCACCGGGTAGGTGAGCTTCTCGGCCAGGGCCGCGGCCTCGGCACCGGGGACGACCGGGTCTGAGCTTCCGGAAAGGACCGGGACCCCCGCCGCCTGCGCAAGCCTGCGAGCGGCAACCTTATCTCCAAGGTCATCAAGGACCTCGGGTCGAGGCCCCACGAACACGATCCCCGCCTCTCGGCAGGCGCGGGCGAATTCGGCGTTTTCCGAGAGGAATCCATAGCCCGGATGGATCGCGTCGACCTCTTTTTCTTTCGCCAGGGCGACGATCGCTTCAATATTGAGATAGCTTCGAATCGGCTCGCCGGGTTTGCCGACCTGGTACGCTTCGTCGGCCTTGAGCCGGTGCATGGCGAAGCGGTCTTCATGGGAGTAAATGGCGACCGTCCGAATCCCCAGCTCGTGGGCTGAGCGGAACACACGGATGGCGATCTCACCCCGATTGGCGACGAGCAACTTGCGGAAGGAGGTCATCGACGATCCAATTCCTGTAGCTGGCGATGGACGAGACACTATTGAGACATTCGGCCGGGGGGAGAGGCCACCTCAGGACACATCCAAGGCAATTCCAATGAGTTTTTCAAGGAACAGCAGTTTACCACAGAAACCTCCCGGCGGGAGACTGCCTCCGCGAAGATGTTTTCGCTTTCTTGATCTGCCTCGGCGGCTCGCCTGATGGGCCTCGTTCGCTCGATCAAACTCGCCGTTCCACTCTTCTATGCCACCGAGATACTCGCGGCTGGTGCTCGGAACCATTGACGTCCAAACGAGTTTCACAAATTCGCGGGGAGAGGATCTGCCCTGAGAGCTGATCACCGATCATCCGTCGGCGATCGGGTCCGTCGGGGTTCTCCCCGGCGAACCGGCCTACTCATGATCTGGAGTGCGGGTTACGATCGCTTCGGCGGCGATCTAAACCGAAGGGGCAGGGCAAAGCTTGATGGCTTCCGTATCAATCCAAGATCCGAATCCGAATTCGATTCGCGTCCTGATCCTGGCGGGGCGTCTCGGTTATGACGACGACGGTTGGCCGTTGATCCCGCTCCTCGAACGGCTAGAGGATCGCGGAATTTCGGTTCAGGTTGTCTGCCTGGACCACGACCCGAAGCAAGAGCCCGAGATTTTCGGCCGCGTGATCGAGAAACCGATTCTCGGGCACCCCTGGCTGCGATGGCTGGGATTGCGGCAGCTCCTCGGACACGAAGGGTTGCAACGCCCCGACCTGATCCATGTCGTCCATGACGAGATGTCGGAAGTCGCGCTCTCGCTCGCCGATCGTTGGCGGATTCCTTATGTCGCGGCGGTCGACGATTACAGCGTGGTCGATCGCGGGTTGAGGATCAGCGGTCGCTGGTGTCGGGCATTGATCGCCACCAGCCCGGATCTCGCCCGGGCGCTCCAGGAAGAGCTGGGCGTCCCGGCCGGCCTGATCGCCACCGTCCCGCCCGGAATCCTGGCGGCTGCCGAGCCCACGCGAGTCTTCGAGGCGAACCGGATACCGGTCATCGGGGCGGCCGGCCCTTCCACCGAATCGTCGGGGTTTCATGTTTTCTTCGAGGCCGTCCGCGCGGTCCTCGCGGAAGACCGCGACGCGGAATTCATGGTCGCGCTCCAGGGGGAAGACGAGCTCGACGTCCGCCGGCTCGCGCAAAGAATGGGGATCGTGGACCGGATCACGATCGCCGACCTTTCCCTCCTCGGCCCTCGATTCTGGAACGTCCTCGACCTGTACTGCCAGCCATCCCTCGGTCCCAACTCCGGACGCACCCTCACGCTCGCGATGGCGAACGAGGTTCCCTGCGTCGTGTCGGACGTCGCCGGACTTCGAGAAATCATCCAGGACGGCCAGACCGGCCTGATCGTGCCGCGAGGAGAGCCCTTTCCTCTCGCCCAGGCCATCCTCACCTTGCTCGACCATCGCGAAACCGCCTGCAATCTCGCCCGCTCCGCATTGGAATCAATCCGCAAGCATTTCGACCCGGCCGCCGAAGCCGATCAGCTCATCAACCTGTACTGCACGTTTGCATCAAACCAAGACTGACTGCTCCTATTTCAAAGACCATTCCCGAAATTTATTTGTCACAAGCACTTCCATCGCAGATCGCGACCTTCAGCCGGATCACGACCATCGCAATAACCGCTACAATCGCCATGATTTTTTAAAGTTCTTTCAAGATCGGGCGTGGTTTTGCCGACGAAATCGAAAGTCCTCGATCGCTTTCGCCGTCCGCTGAATCAGGTCAGGAGGACAATTCGCGGACGTCCCCATCGAGCGGCTTTTCTCCCAGGAGGAGACATGTTTCTGGAGGATGTCGGCAATCGCTCGGATCGTGGTCGGCCGCGCCGTTCCGTCGAGTTCAAGGCAACGCTCACGGACCTGGAAGGCCGAGTTCTGTTATCCGGGGCACCGGCCAAGCTGGTCCGTCGCGCTCAAGTCTCTCATCTCGTCCATCCAACACCTGCCGCCCGTCGTGTTCAGCCGGCGGCTATCGCACAGGCCAAGGCTAGGGCGCAGGCTCAAGTCCAGGCCCTACGGCGTGCGGCGCAGGTCAAGCCCAAACTCCGCGTCGTCCGTCCCCGGAGCGTGAACGTCTCACCGACCATCAACGTCCAGCCGTCGATCAACGTTCAAACAACCACACCGACGCCGACAGCTTCACCGACGCCGACGCCGACGCAAACGCCCACGCCGACTCCGAATCCGACTCCCACACCCACGCAGTCCTGGACGGCTCCGCTCGCGCCGACTCCGACGCCGACAGCTTCACCTACACCGACTCCCACACCGACGCCAACAGCTTCACCTACACCCACGCCAACCCCGACTCCCACGCCAACGCCAACGCCAACCCCAACTCCGACACCGACGCAGACACCGACTCCCACACCCACACCCGTGCCGACTTTCCCGGACAACACGTTCGTCCAGGATTCCACCACGGGGGAAATTTCGGTCTACCGGTCGGGAACGTTCCACTGGGTCTCGCCGCCGGTGATCGCGAAGATGGGGCTGAGTCCATCTCAGATCACGACCGTCGAGAATGCCGAGTACACCTTGGTTCCCAAGGGGAGTGACTATTTCCCGGACGGGATCTTCGTTCAAAACAGTCAGACGGGAGAGATTTCTCGTTACAGCGCAGGCGCCGGCCACCTGGTCACGGTCCCCATCGCCAACAAACTCGGCCTGACGGCGCCCCAGATGGCGACAATCACCCCCGCGCAGTACAACATCATGCCGAGAGGAAACGATTACATCCCCGACGGATGGTTCGTCCAGAACACGCTGAACGGCGCGATCTCCCAGTATAGCGACGGTGCCTTGCATGCGGTGTCGCCGCAGGTGGCGGGGGTGCTGAAGCTCGCGCCGTCGCAGATCGTCCAGATTGCCGACGACCAGTATGCCAATCTCCCCAAGGCCAACGATTATTATCCCGAGGGGATCTACATCGTGAACCAGCAGACCGGCGACTTCTCGCAATATTCCGGGGGCCAGCTCCACTGGCTATCGCCCAGCGTGTTGTCGAGCGTGAACCCGCCGCAATCGCAGACGGTCCTGGCCTCGGCGGCACAATACAACGCGATCTCCAAGGGGAACGATTATTTCCCCGACGGGATGTTCCTCCAGAACGCCAAGACCGGCGAGATCTCGATTTATCTCCTAGGCCAGCGGCACTGGATCTCCGGGCCGGTATACAGCCAAATGGGCCTCACCGCGTCGCAGCTCGTGAGCATCAGCGACGCCCAGTACGGCGCGATCTCGCGAGGGACGGATTACGTCCCTCCCGCGTCGGCCTGACACGGCCTCGGTTCGTATTCCGATTCGCCGGGGGTTCGCGCGAGGGGGTCAAGTCGCGCGAGCCACCCGGCTTTGCATTTCGAACGCCGGGGATGAGCCCTGCAAATTCTCCGCCTGCTTCACGCGCGCCTCGTAGACGTTCGCCCAGGCGAGGAAGTCGTAGAACGACAGCAAGACGCAGAACACGAAGCCCGGCTTGCCATCCAGAAAACCGAGCCGGACGACATACGAGTAGAGGAATCGCACGAAGGAGCGCATCGGCAGCCGAAGGTAGATCTTCTTGAGCAGCCGCTTGGCTCGCTTCCCCTTGCCGATCGTCGACGGGATCGGCTGCTTCAGGTAATGTTCGTACTGCGCGGCCTCCCAGATGGCATAGCGATTGTGCTTCTCGACCCAGCAGGCGACGGTCGGATAGGCATGATGGTCGAGCACATTCGTCAACCGCTTGAGCCGCCCGTCCAACTCGACGTGCTCGTGCGCCTCGTTATCCCCGGCGCGTCCGCCCGAGGCATCGGGCATGCGCTCATAACGCCCCAGCCGATGCTTGAACAGCCGCAAGTTCCAGCACTCGGAATAGCCGCAATGGCGAATCCGCCGGCCGAGGAAGTAGTAATTGGAATTGAGGTAGAACCCGTCCGCCTCGTCGGCGGCGATCCGGTCGACAATCTCTCGGGCAAGCTCGGGGACGACCACCTCATCGGCATCGACGATCAGGACCCACTCATTGCGGAACGGGAGATTGTCGAGCGCCCAGTTCTTCTTCTTCGGATAGGTGCCATTGAAGTGGAATTGAACGACCGACGCCCCAAACCTCGCGGCGATCTCGGCGGTATGATCCGTGCTCTGGCTGTCGACCAGGAACACCTCGTCGGCCCAATCGAGCGCCGACAGGCAGCGTTCGAGATTCGCCGCCTCGTTCTTGACCGGCACGATCACGCTGACGGGGGCCTTCGCTCGCCCCCCGGGAGCTTGGCCCGTCGAGGCCGAGTCGGCAAGCCCGCGATCGCGGATGACGGTGGTGGTCGACACGGTGTTCCTCCTTGAAGTCATGATTGATTTCGATGAGCCCGGCGATCTCATTCAATCCGCGATCGCTTCCGGCCTCGCTCCCCCTCCGGCGAGCCATTCGTAGACCTCGACCAATCGCCGGGCCTGGCGATCCCAGGTGTACTGACGTTCGACCAGCGCGCGGCCGTTTTCCGCCATCCGCCGCAGTTCGTCGCCGGTCTGTTCGAGGAGATTGCGCAGGCCGTTCATGACGGATTCCTCCTCGGGCTCGACGACGATCGCACCGCCGGCCATGCCCAGTTCCGGGAAATGGCAGGCGGTGGTGATCAGGCTGGGGAGCCGGCAGGCCAGCGCCTCCAGGATGGCCATGCTGAATCCTTCGCTGTAGCTGGGGAGGGCGAATGCATCGGCCCGGCTCCAGACTTGCCGCGCCCGCTCGCCCGAGACGTGGCCGACGTAGGTGACGCGATCGGCCAGCCCGAGATGCTCGGCTCGATCGCGGAAATCGGCCCAGGCCCCGTTGTCTCGTCCCGCCAGCATGATGTGAAGTTCGGGATGATCGTTCGCCAAGCGGCCGAATGCCTCGACCAGCAGGTCGAGCCCCTTCTTGAGATGGAGCCTCCCGAAGAACAGGAGGACGAATTTCCCAATCAACTCGGGGTATTCCTGTTCGAGCACGCTCCGATCGGGGAGGTTCTCGAACGGTTCCAGTTCCACGCCATTCGGCACGAAGCAGACCGGCGTATCGGGGGCCAGGGCGCGTAGGTGGCCGATCTCGGGCCGGGAGAGGGCGTGCAGGCAGGAGGCTTTCTTCAGATTGCGCGATTCCACCAGGGCCAGGTAGAGGGCCTTCTTCCACCGCTTATGCCGCAAGGCCCAGGGCTCGGCCATGCCGTGCGCCGTGATGAGATAGGGGATCCGCGCATCACGGGCGATGCGGGCGCCTCGGCGTGTTTGCACCTGCCAGAGACCGTGCATGTGGACGACTTCGGCCGATCGGATGGCGGCCTCGAAATCGGTCTCGGGACCTCGGAGCGTCAAGTCCTCGGAAAGCTGGGTGTCTCCAAGCTGAGAGGGGGTCGGCGTCACGATCGTCAAGGGCTGATCGGGGCGGGCGCGTCGGATCGCGCCGGTCATGCCGAGGATGCTCGGGACCATCCCGCCATCGCGAATCGGGTCGAGCCCATTGCAGAGATGAAGCCAGCCATGACGCCCCGGCGCCGCGGCCTCCGTGGAAGCGGTTCGGCGACGTGCGATGGCCGAGAGCGGGCTCGAATTGCTCATATTGAATCCCTCAATGTTGAGACGCGACGAGGCGGGATTTCGCCAGTTCCACGGCTTCGAGTGCCCCCAGCGCGAACCGACGAGGCCCCCATTCCTGAACGACCTCGAACGCGCGATGTCCCATCGCCCGGCGTTCGTCCGGCGACAACCCGGCCATCCAGCAGAGCTTGGCCGTGATGTCTTCGCCTTCGAATGGGTCGAACCTGGCACCCGTCGGCTTGTCGGAATCGGGGACCAGCGTCGCGGAGCAGCCCGCCCGGCTCGACAGCAGGAGCGGAAGCTGCGCGCCGGCGGCCTCATTGGCGACCAATCCCCACGGTTCGCAGATGCTCGCCAGAACGAACGCGGAGGCGTGGGCGTACCAATTCGGCAACTGATCCGCCTGGAGGAAGCCCGGTCGATGGATCGCCTCGGGACATCCGCTCCGCGCGATGGCCGATTCGATCTCGCCGGCCTGGGGGCCACCGCCGACCAGCACGAGATCCCAGGGTTGATGCCCTGTCGCCTGTTGGCGGTAGCAGGAGAACGACTCGATCAGTCGGATCAGATTTTTCTCGGGAGCAAATCGGCAGACGCTCAGGAAGTAGGGGGCATTCGGCAATCCGGCGGGGCGATCGCCGCGGCCGCGCGCCTCGCGAGTTCGATCGGCGAAGAAGGCGTTGTCGACCGCGTTGTAGCCCAGGGCGATCCGGTCGGCGGGCATCCCCAGCTCGATCAGATAATCCCTGTGCGAGGGACCGCCCACGAGCGCGGCGTCGAAGCACGCCACTCGCCGCTTCTTGATCAGCTCCTTCCACCAGGTGTGGGGCCGATCGATCGACTGGCTCTCCGACATCAGAAAGACAGGGCATCCCGATCGCCTCCCCCAGCGCGCGCCCGCCAATGACTCCGGCCGCACGTAGCCGACCAGTCCCAGGGCATCGGGTCGATCGCGATCGAGGCAATCGGTCAAAGCCTTGCGGCAATCGGCAGGGGAAATGGTTTCGAGCACGCGATCGGAGAACAGGGTCACGCGCCGGAACGGCTCGTGTCCATCTTGCCGCTCCCAGGGCCAGGTCCGCTCGCTCCCGGCCATCTCGTATGCGATCAGCTCCCCCCCTCGCTCGGCGAGTTCCGCGGCCAGGGCCCGTAGCCTGGCCAGATGATAGGGGCCGAAATTGGTGAAACAGACCGCGAGCCTCACGTTGCATCCCTCCGTTGGAAACGATCGGTACTCAGAGGATCATCCCCTCCCCACGACCACGCGGCATGCCGGAGCCATGGCGGGCCGGCCGTTCCTCGCAGGGGCAGGGGCGGGAGCGAAGCGGTTCACCAGCCAGTAGAGGACCACGATCGGCATCGAGGTGAATCCCCAGTTGTAATAGAACCAGACCATCGGGTCGTCGTTCACCACCATCAGCCAGGCATTGAAGAAGAAGATAGACCACCAGAATTTGACCCAGGGTACACCGGCGTGAATCAGGAAGTACGAGTAGCACATCCGCCAGAAGGTCGCGATCGTCGAGAGGACGATGATCGTGCCGATCGCACCTCCGTTGAGCTGCGCCGCGGCGAGAATCCCGATCGCGGGACCCGCGAAATTCTCCTCGCGCTCGAACTCTGAGCCCGCGATCCACGCCTTGATCCATTGCTCCCGTCCGAAGATCGGCTTGCTCGGCCAGATGATCCGCGGGATGAACGTGGAGAAGGTCCGCAGATAGTTGGCGCCGTAGTCGTAGTCCGACTTCTCCGGGACGGTGTCCATGATGAGGAGATAGCCGCCATATTCCTCGGACTCGTAGGATTTGATCACCGTGGACTCGGAGTCGTCGTGGTCCGCCAGGTTGATGCTCTCGAGGACTTTCGCGGGATCGAACTCCGTCAGATATTGAATGAAGCCGCCGACCGACCGATCGTAGTTCATGTTGTTGCGCCAGCCGATCGAGATCGCGACCGCCATCAATCCACAGATCGCCGTGGCGGTGAGCACTCCCCACGACGGACGTTTGAATCGGGAGATGTAGAACGCGCAGACCGTCGTGAGGATGCCCAGCAGGGAGTGCGACCGTTTGCCGTTGAACATCCAGATGGCGACATACGCGGCCGAGACGAGCAGGCCGGCCGTCTGGAACGCGGGCCTCGGGTGGTCGGGGTCTCGCCCCGTGACGATCAGCAGGATGGCCGCGACCAGCATCACGAAGGGGAACGACCGGAAGAGGGACTCTTCCGCCGACATCGAATCGTGGTCCCCCCCGCCTCGGATCATCACCCCCGCGCAGATCAGCCCCCAGAGGATCAGCGGCGGGGCCCCGGCGCTGACCGCTCCCGCCGACCAGCTCGCGGGGGGTCTGGGGAGAAGCCGAGCCAGCTTGAGCCCGGGGCCGAGATGGTAGACTCCGAGGAACAACGCCAATCCCCACAACGCGCGCAGGTTCGCCGCCGTGACCAGCTCTTCCCCGCGAACTCCGATCGCCCATTCCCGATAGGAAAGGGCCTGCACCACGTAGAGCTGCAAGTAGCCGAGCAGGAACATCCAGACCGGCGCGAACGGATCGAACCGCTTGCGGAAGACGGCGACCAGGAAATAGAGGCCCATCAGGGACGCCGTGGCCAGCACATACAGTTGGTCTTGCTGGAATTCCATATCAGCCTCGCCCCAGTTCAACGGCCGCCAGGTCCGAGGCTGCCAAGGATCGATTCGAACCGACCTCGGCCTTGCCGGGCGCATCGTATCGGAAGCGGTCCTTCAGCGCGAGGATCGGCTCTTCCAGATATTTCCACGACAACATCGCCAGGACGAAGCTCGCCCCGAATTCCATCGCCTCCACGCCGAAGGTGATCGGCCGTCCCGCGGATACGAAATATTCTTCCGTGTATTTCATAAGGATGTGGTGGTACAGGTAGATCCCGAAGCTGATCGTCCCCAGGTAGACCACGAATCGACCGCGGAGCCAGCCCAGCGACCAATGCCCGGCATTGAGGACGATGAGCCCGATCAGCGAGAAGAACGCGGCATTGATGCAGAAAGGTTTCATCGCCCGGCCGAGATTGTTCACCAGGCTTGCCGGCGCGCCGAATCCGAATCGAGGCAAGCTCGCGGTGATGAGATAGCCGAGCAGACAGACCGAACCGAGCCCGGCGAACCCCGCCGATCGGGGCCTCGATGGCCCTGCCTCGATCCGGGGCCGATCGAGCAATCCGGCGAGGAGCCCCCCCAGCGCGAGGGAGTCGGACTGAGTCGCCAGGACGAAGAGATTGCCGTCGAACGCCCGGGCGATCACGGCGGACGCGATCAAAGCCCCCGACGCCCAGGGAAGCCCCCGGCGTCCCACGATCCCCAGGAGCGCCGGCCAGAAGACATAAAACTGTTCCTCGATCGCCAGGGTCCAGGTGTGGCGGAAAGCCAAAGGAAACTTCGGCTCCCCTCCCCAGATCCATTGCCGAATTTCCTGGGTGAAAGTCAGATAGTAGGGCAGGTCCGCGAGGGAATCGGGCGAATCGTGCCGGAGCGGATTCACCAGGACTACGGCAAACAAGGCGACATAGTAGATCGGCCAGATGCGGAGGGCCCGTCGTGCGTAGAACGACCAGAGAAACCGGCCGCCCAGGGTGTTCCCCAGCACGATCGACGTGATCAGGTATCCCGAGAGGACGAAGAAGAGGTTGACCGCATAGCCGAGCCAACCGAATTGGGGGAGCCAGAGGTGAAAGACGACGATCGCGATCGCCGCCAACCCCCGGATCGCATCCAGCTCTCTGATTCGTCGCATCCTTGCGCCTCCAACAACTCCCGGAGTTCCGTTCTCACGTTGCCTTCGCGTTCCGTCCGTCGAGCGGCGATTAGCGTCGAGCCCTGGCCTTGCGGCGTTCTTCCGGGCGCGTCCGTCCGTCCGAGCGGGCCTCAAGCTCGCTTGTCACGACGGAACAGATCGCCCGATGATAGTGCGGCCAGTCGTATTCCTCGGCGCGGGCACGCGCGGCGTGCCCCATGCGGGCTCGAAGCTCGGCATCCAGACCGAGCCGTTTCATCCGCTCGGCGAGCGCGGCGACGTCCCTCGGAGGGACCAGGAACCCTTCGACGCCGTCGCGGACCACCGAGCCCGCGCCGGGGGTCGCCACGCAGGGGAGTCCGCTCGCGAGGGCCTCGTAGGTCACCACGGCGGACCCCTCGAAGAGAGAAGGGAAGACGAACACGTCGGCGTTCGCCATCCGGTCGGGGACTTCCGAGTGGGGGACTCGTCCCAGAAGCTCGACGTCCTCCAGATACGCTTCCAGCGGACCGAGCTGCTTGGGCAGCCCCCCGAGGAGTTGGAGCTTCCACCCGGGGCGTCGGACCTGCCTCCAGGCTTCGAGCAGATACTTGATCCCCTTGCGCTGGGTGATCCCCCCCGTGAACAGGAAGGTGCATCCTTCCGACCGTCGATCCTGATGTCGGGGACGGAAGCGACGGGTGTCCGCCGCGTAGGGAATGACGCTCACCTTCTCCGGCTCGGTGCCGTGTTGAATCAAGACGTCCCGGATGTGTTCGGAAGGGACCAGAATCCGGTCCGCCAGCGCGATGTCCTTGAGCCGACGGTCATGCAGCCAGCTCAATTCCTCGCGGTCGAGCACCCCGTCCCCCAGATAGAGAGGGAAGAACTCGGGAGCGGCCGATTCCTCGACCGCCAGGATCTCCCGTTCCTCGCGCACGTCGCCGTGGACCATGCTGAGGATGGTGGGAATCCCCAGGCGACAGCAGGCGGGGAGGGTGAACTCCGAGCCGACATCGCTGAAGACGAACAAAGCACTCGGGCGAATCCGCGCGACCTCGGCGGCGAGTTGACGGTCGAAGCGGTCAGTCCGCCAGCGAACGACCGCTCGCTTGATTGAGGCGCGATCGGGCGAGAGACGAGATTCCACCCGAAGTGCAAGGTCGAAGCTCCAGATTGAGCGGACGCGTTCCGAGGGAATCTCGGAATCGCGGCGGCGATTCAGCCATCCTTCCCAGCGCGCGAACCGGGCGGGGGCCAGGCCTCGTGCGAGTCCGGCAATCCGCCCTCCTTCCTTGTAGTAGAAGGCGGTCAGGAAGCGCTCCAGCAAGCCGGCGCGATCCAGCCCGATCACGGCCTGGTAAGCGGGGGGCCGAGAGTCGGGGCAGGCGACCAGCACCCGCGATTCGGCGAAGGGAGAATCCATCCTGGGCCTCGATCTTCCTTGATGAGCATCGATGTTGCGGAATAAAGCGTCCGGACCTGGCCGGGCTCGTCGTTCGGGTCATTCCGAAGAGTCGAGGAAAACCCCCGGAATTCGGACTCAGCCGACAATGGCCTCCTTCGGAGCGACTTCGTCGATGACCGAGCCTTGCAGGTCGCCGGGAGGATTGATCCCGAAGAGTCGCAGGATCGTCGGGGTGACATCCATCAACTGCATCCCGTCGACCGGACTCGCAACCGGGGCGATCTCGGGGCCGGCGGCGATCAGGAGTCCATTGTAGGCGTGATTGGCGTCGTCGGGGCCGGTGTCGTTCTCGAACGTGTGAATTTCCCCGGTCCCGAGCGTGCCGACCGACCGCCAGCGGAGGTCCCCGAAGTAGACGAACAGATCCGGAGGAGAAATCCCCTTCACCGTCTTGTAGAGCTGCTCGGGCTTGAGGACACGGGTGCCGATCGGCTTGCCGTCCGGATCGCCGAGGGCCTCCAACTCCGCGATCAGCCGATTTCTCATCGCCTCGTACTGACTTGCAGGAACGATTCCTTGCGGCTCTCTCCCCTCAACATTCAGGAAGAGGCGTCCATAATAGCCGCCGGAGCCCCAGGCGATGGTCTTCGACCAGTCGACCTTCATCGATTCCAGGCGTCCCGGCGCCGCGGGGGGCTCGTGCAAGGCGAGATAGCCCTTCTGATAGAGCCACTCGTTGAGGGCGATTCCCCCTTCCATGCACTGGGCGCCGTGATCCGAGACCACGAAGACGACCGCATCGTCGGGGATCACCTTGAGCAGTTCGCCGATCTTGCGGTCGACGTGGATGTAGTAATCCTCGATGACCGACTCGTAGGGATTCCCCTTCTCGTAGCGGTGGTGGGCCGGGTCCATGTACTGCCAGAAGGCGTGATGGACGCGGTCGGTTCCCATCTCGACCATCATGAAGAAGTCCCAGGGCCTGGTCGAGAGGAGATGCCGGGCCAGGGCGAATCGCTTGTCGGTCATCCGGACGAGCGCATCCCGGATGATCGTCTTGTCCGGGGTCCGAAAGTTCGAAACGTCGAACTCATACGGATGGACATCCGGCAGTTGGGCGATTTCCTGCTTCAGCTCGGGGGGATACGTGTAGTTCGACTCGATCGACGGGGTGAGGAAGTCGGTCACCATCGAGCCGTTGACCGCCCGAGGGGGGTAAGTTTGCGGCACCCCGATGAGGATCATCTTCTTGCCGGCCCGGCCGAGATAATCCCAGAGCAAAGGTTCGCGAACGGCCAGCGAGGTGGCCGTGGTCATCTTCTCATAGGAGCGGTCGGCGCGATTACGGAACCCGTAATAGCCGAGCGTCCCCGGATCCTTGCTGGACATCATCGACATCCAGGCCGGGACGGTGATCGGGGGGTCGCAGCTCCGCAGCTTTCCCCAAACGCCCCGCTCGCGGAGGGCTGTCAGGTTGGGCAATTGATCGGCGTAGCGATCGAAGACGAGGGAGGGCTCGGCGCAATCGAGGCCGATGACCACGACCTTGCGGGCTCGACCTGAGTTTGAGACGGACATCGCCTGCCTACCTCCATGCCCGGCCGAGATCCTCTTGCTCAATCGCGATCGTCGGCCGGTTGATCCTCAACCGCCAAGATTCTAGCCGCCGCTGACGGGAATCGTCGAGGCGTTCCTTCGAAGAGTTTACGAATCGGCCGAGGATCATCCTCCCCGGCCGAGCGGGAATCGAGTCATTTCCCCGGGAAGTTCCGGGCGTGCTTCTCGCGCCGGGAGAGGTCGAGGTCGTGCTCGATCATCATCTTGATCAGGCCGCGGAAATCGACCTCGGGCTCCCAGCCGAGTTGCTCGCGGGCCTTGGAGGCATCCCCCAGCAGCCCGTCGACTTCCGAAGGCCGGGTGTACCGGGTGTCGAATTCGACGAAATCGCGATAGTCGAGATCGACGAGGGAGAACGCCAATTCGAGAAGCTCGCGAACCGAGTAGGTCTTGCCGGTCGCGACGACGAAGTCGTCGGGGGTCTCCTGCTGGAGCATCAGCCACATGGCCTTCACGTAGTCGCCGGCGAAACCCCAATCGCGCTTGGCGTCGAGATTTCCCATGACGAGCTTCTTCTGGAGCCCTTCCTTGATCCGGGTGGCGCCCAGGGTCACCTTGCGGGTGACGAACGACTCTCCGCGCCGGGGGCTTTCATGGTTGAAAAGGATTCCGGAGCAGGCGAAGAGGCCGTAGGCTTCCCGGTAATTGATCGTCTGCCAGTGGGCATAAAGCTTGGCGCAGGCATAGGGGCTGCGGGGGTGGAACGGCGTATCCGGCCCCTGGGGAGGCGCGGCCGCGCCATACATCTCGGAGCTTGACGCCTGATAGAAACGGACCGGCTTCACCTTGTTCAGATGCCGCACCGCTTCGAGGAGCCGCAAGGTCCCCAGCCCGACGACGTCCGCCGTGTAGAGGGGCTGATCGAACGAAACCCGGACATGGCTCTGGGCACCCAGGTTGTAAACCTCGTCCGGGCGAACCGTCTCCATCACCTGCGCAAGGCTCGACGCGTCGGCGAGATCGGTGTAGTGGAGCTGGAAACGACTCCCGTCGCCTTCGCCGGCGCCGAGATGATCGATCCTCTGGCGATTCAAGCTGCTCGAACGTCGGACGAGGCCGTGAACTTCGTACTCGGGCTTCGAAAGCAAGAACTCGGCCAGATACGAACCATCCTGCCCGGTGACACCGGTGATCAATGCGCGTTTCTTGGTCATGAAGGGGTTCCAGAGCGAGACTCTCCGCCCGCCGCACGGTCGGGAGTCATGGAATATGATAGGTGGCGCGGTCTTGGGGCAGAATCGGCTCCAACGCTCTCACAAGATGTTCCGCGAAAGTGGCCAACGACGCGCCATCCGGATCATTTTCGCCCGGGTAGAAGACTTCCACGGTCATCGACGAGCCGCGTGTGGTCCGCCCATGGCTACTTCGACTGGTGATCGGGAGCTGGCGAATGAGATTCTCCAGCTTACCTTCCCCGAAGATGTAGTACCAGAACCCGACATGCTCGACCAATTCATCCCGCGAATAACCGAGCCGGGTGACGGTGACTTTTCGCCCCGGATCATCGCCGATCGCGAGTTCCTTCGTCTGAGACTCGATCTTGCTCCAGCCCCCGGACGGGAGGCAGATTTCGGGCGTGTGACGGAGATTCAGGCCGTTCCAGGAATAGTTGATCCAGAGCGTAAGCCGCAATCCCGGGACATTCTTGTTCTCGTAAACTCGATTGAGATACTCGGTCGTCTGCGCCCTCTGGACGATGTCGGGATCGACGGGTTCGTCATGGCCGATCCAGTCTCCGAGCTCCAGCGGAATCGAGGCGAGGCGTTCCCTGAGCGGAGGCCGCTCGGTCTCGTTGAAGTATTCCAGGGCCGCCTGGGCGCCGATCCCGGTGGAGAGGAGCGCCAGGCAAAGAACGACGCGACCGATCCGAGAGATTGAACGTCCCTGTTGCAAATCCATGAGTCTGCTCCGAACTCCCAACGTCGAAAAGGTCACACCGTCGCGCCTTCGAGTCTTGTTGATCCGCCAACGCCGGTCAAAGATCCGCGATCCTGTTCCGGCACCCCGACGACCGGTCGGTCGGAGTGACGATTCGCCGTCACCAGCCGAGGATCGAGGAGGGTTGGGGCGACGTCCGTCCCTGATCCTCCCGCCCCGGAGGCTCGGTCGCCGGAGGCTCGGCGAGCCGGATGAGCCGATCGAGCCCCCAACATTCGAGGTTGAGGAGCATCAGGCCGAAGCCCATCAGCAACAGCCCTTCGAGCGTGTGGTAAGGACCGGCCGCATACTTGGGATTCACGAAGTGCATGATGTAGCCGGTGAGGACCACCCGCGCGATGTTCGCCGTCAGGGCGATGGGGATCGCCGAGAACATGATCAGGATGCGATACCAGACGGGACGGTTCGTGAGGAACGCGACGGCCGCCGTGAGGGCCATGAAGCCGGTCAACTGCCGCATCCCGCTGCACGCCTCGGCGACGAACATCTCCACGTCGCCCGGGAGGGTCATCTTGTTCCCTTCCCGGAGCACGGGAACCCCCGTCGCGTTCATCACGGTCGAGGCGACCTGGCTGGCCAGGAGCTGGAGCGGAGATGCGATCCGCGAATACAGGGCCACCGGCAGGGGGATCATGAAGATCAGGAAGAAGAACGCGAACCAGTAACGGCGAAGCGCCCCCCTCCCATAGAGCACGGCACAAAGGCCGGCGAGGCCCAGCACGAGGGCAAGGTCGGCCAGGAATGGGATGGGCAGCGGGATGGTCAACATCCGGATCGCCAGGGCGATTCCCAGGCAGACCAGCCCCAGCGAGAGCCCCCCCTTGATGGGGACCGGTCCCTTCTGCGCGGAGAGGTTGGCGAAATAGAGGCTGATGAACGGGACGAGGAACCCATGGCTGTAGTTCTCGTCCTGGGTCCAGGCATAGACGAAATGCGAGAGGCAATCCCGGAACATCCAGGCGAACAGGGCGAGGCAGGCGGCCAGGCCGACCAGTCCCATGCGTTGCGAGGGGTCGCGGACCGCGGAGGTCAGCAGGCCGAGAAGAGTCGTCGCTTGCGGGCTTTCGGCCAGCGGCGATGAACGAGTTGCCGGCGCCTGGGATACCGTCGCCATGAGGTTTATCCTTGGAGAAACGTCGCGATCCCTCTCCATCGGGATCGCACGGAGAGTTGAGCAGATCGAATCAATTCGCCTTCAACCCCGCGGCGCTTCGCACGCGAGAGGTTTGTTCGGCCGGGGGACGCTGGCCTCGTCGGAGGTCGGCGGCCCGCCGCGCGATCTCATCGGAGGTCGGCGCGGAGGCAAGCGCGTT
The DNA here is from genome assembly GCA_937997355.1 of uncultured Planctomycetales bacterium. Lineage (GTDB taxonomy): Bacteria > Planctomycetota > Planctomycetia > Isosphaerales > Isosphaeraceae > CALKTZ01. Next base: position 21,491 of record CALKTZ010001186.1, read on the forward strand.
CTTGATCGCCTCCTGCCATTGGGTGTCGTTCTTCAGGCTCAGCTCGATGTCGGCGAGATTCAGCCACCACGAGCGGCACGTTGCCTGATGTTCCATCCCATCGATGGCCTCGCGGTACTCCTTTTCCGCTTCCTTCCAGTTCGACCGCATCGCGAGCGCTTCCGCGCGAACCGCGTGTCGAATCGCCTCGGCCGATCGATCGGCATCTTCCGGCTCCGAATCCCTCGCGGGGGCCTGGAGGATCAGGTCGATGGAGGATTCGGCGTCGCGACGGCTTTCGTCCCGGAGCAGTTGTGCCGCCACCAGCGGGGCGACCGTCCCCTCGGGGAGAATCGACGACCAATCGGAGAACTTCAAGCCTCGGTCCGCCACGAGACCCGCCAGGATCTCCCGCGCCGCCTCCTCGCCGGGGAGGAGATACCGCCTTCTTGTCTCGTCTTCGGTGAACTTCGGAACGGTCTCGTGGGAGAGTTCCGCCTCGGTCGCCAACTCCAGGGCCTGTCGATAGAGCGGCAGCGCGACATCCTTCCGGCCGGCCTTCAGCAGCTTGTGGGCGGTCCAGGCCATCGCGACGGGATCGCGGCTCAGGGCCAGGCCGCGTGTCGATGGCTCGCCGGATGCCTCGCGTCCTCCCTCTTCGAGCCGGGCCAGGGCCAGCCGAGCCGGAGCGTAGACCGGCGAGGCCGCGACGGCCCCGTCCAGCAACTCGCGGATCTCGACGGCATGTTCGAACGAATCGGCCGACCGTCCCAGGAAGGCGGCCCAATTCGTGAGGTGCCTCGGGGTCGATCGCCACCATCCGGGGCTCGGCGGCACCACCCATTCCGGGAGGGGGATCGGGCGGCCGTTCATCATCTCGGCCTCCTTCCCCAGCAGGCGATTCGCGACGATCGACGCGTTCCGCGCCTCGGTCGTCCACGACCAGGTGACCAGGCAGCCGAGGACCCCCAGCAGCAGCGAGACGAACGCGAGCGGCGGCCAACCCAGCCAGAGGGGGAGTTCCCAGCAGTCCGGCTCCCGGGCAAGCGTGGGCTTCGCGAGCTTCGATCCCCGGCCCGGCTTCCGTTCCGCCGAGGCGGCCCGCATCATCCGCTCGGTCTGTTGCTCCCAGGGGGAGGGCTCGCGGCGATGGGCCGCCAGGATGTCGTCGACCGACGGCCAGTCGGAAACCGCCGAGGTCCTCGGCATCTCGTCGAGCGGACGAGACAGGGCCGTCGAAACGCCGAGATCGCGCGCCGACCAGCTCGCACGCCCCGATCGATCCGGATTGGAATCCTGCGCCGGAGCCTTGCCGGAAAGGTCCTGGCTCGCCGACGGTTCGGAGACCTGCTCCGAAGACGCCGATTCTCGCGCCTCCTGCTCCTGGATCGCTCGACTCGGTTTCCCGGCCTGGCGTTCTCGCGGCTGCTCCGTCGGCGCGGGGGGTTCCAGGGCCAGAGGAGTCGAGGTTTCCTGGGAGTCCGCCGGTTCGGTCGCCTCGGTTTCCGGGGACTTCAGACCTCCGGTTGACGCGGTGAAATCGGTCGCGAGCCCCGAAACGCTCTGGCTCTCATACGACGTCGAGATCGTATCCAGGCAATCCGCGGGGGCCACCCATTGCGTCCCGGCCGAGAATCGCGAGGCGTCGTCCACCTGGGGCGCCGACAGCTCGGAATCCCTCGGCTCCTCGACCCCAGCCTGTGGCCGGTCGAACCACGTTGGATTCCATGAGGAGATGCGGGCGTCGACGGAAGGCTCGACCGATCCGGGAATCGCCTCGCCGCAAATCTCCATCGGCTCGGCATCCGGCAAGTTCGAGCTGATTTCCGGATCGTCCGCCGCCTGGACGGCGTCGATGGCGTCTGCCAGATCAAGTTCGACGACTTCGACCCGTTCGACCGGAACCTCAAGGATCGCCTCGGCCGTCGGCTCCTCGATCTGGACCGATGCCGCCTCGGGCGTGAGGGCGATTCCGATCGGAGGCGTCGGCCTCGGCTCCAATTCGGGCGAAGCGAGCAGGGGGGCGCGAATCGGCTCGGCGGAAATCGGGTGTTCCCAGGCAACCGGCCGGCGCTCGACGGCGATCGGCGCGCTTGCCGATGGGCTGGGGCCGACCGGGACCGCCGGGGGGACCGCACCCCGTCGGGGGACCGAATCCGGCGTGTGGACGGTCGGGACGGCGTGCGGGACTGGGCGACCGACATCGGCCGTGGGCGAGACGCTCGGTTTCGGAACGACGCTGGATCGCGGCGCCTTGGGGGGAGAGGCGGCGCGGAGTTTCTCGCCGGCAGCCCGCCAGCGATCTTCCCAGAGCTGCTGGTCGCGAAATGCCGAGCCCGAACGATCGGCCGGCTTGCCGCGTTCGGGGCGAGGCGAAGGGGACTTGTATGACTTCGACGGCGAGACCGGCTCCGTGGCCCCCGGCGGCTCGACGCCGTGCCCCGTCTTCGGCAAGCTCGCGGAAGGGGGAGTGACATCCCAGGAAGTCGGCACTCCCTTCTCGGCCTTCCTGGGCATTTCCGGCGTTGGGCAACCCGGCTCCTGGGCCTGATACAGATTCCAGTTGGGGGCGGCCAACCGGCTGGCGTGGAGGCTCAGGCAGTACGTGCCGATGTGAATCGGCGTGTCGAACGGGAGGAGGCGGACGCCGTTCACCGGACGGCCGTCGATCTGGACCGCGTCGCTGATGATCGGCTCGATTTGCCAGGTGTTGCCCCGGCGTTGGAACCGGCAGACCTCGGCGGGAAGCTCGGGATCGTTCAGCCGAACCTCGCAGACCGCGGCGCGGCCGACGCGGACCATCGGCCAGGAGACCTCGACCACCCGAATCGGACCCGACGCGGAATCCTGGATGTGGAGACAACTTGATTCGGGCATCGTGGAATCGACTCCTCCTTGAGCCAAATCTGCGATCGATACTTTCAGCCTCGTTCGACGAACAGGTCGGTGCCGCCTGCTAGCCAACGATTCCAGGTCCCGCCAATCGCACTGGCGGAAACGGCGACGGCCGTCAGCTCGGTCGTCCAATGCACGACGGATAATAGACTAAACCCAAGTGCCGCCCCGATCAAGCCATAGGCCAGGCAACGATCGGCCGAGCCGACCCGCTTCAAGCTGGGCCATAGCCTCCAGATCGACCAGGCGAAGGCCGCCGCGAGGACCGCCAGGCCGGCGATCCCGGACTCGGCGGCCCATTGCACCAGGCTGCTCATGGCGGTCGAAACATTGGCATCCTCGGCCTTGTAGTAGGGGTGGATCGACTTGAAGTTCCCCATCCCCACGCCGACCATCGGGAAATCCCGGAAGATCGCCAGCCCGTCGCCCCAGAGTTCCCTGGCCAGCTCCCAGCTCGGCGGAACCACCGGGCGAGCCCCCCCGAAAACCCCCGGCCAGGCTTCCCCGAGTCCGACCCCGAGGCCCAGGAGCAGCCGGAGCATGCAGGAAAGACCGAGCGCCGTCCCTCGGGCGCCGGGAATCGCCAAGCAGGGGAGCCCCACCGCCAGGATGGCCAGGGCGAAGGTCAGGCTGTACCACGGCCCGGCCGCGAGTCCGATCAGGACGCTCCCCGTCGCCAGGAGGAGCGTGAGCAATACCGCGAGCCCCCCGTGCCCAGAACGAGTCAGGCGTTCGAGGATTCCTTCTCGGCTCCCTCTCGGGACGACCAGGTGCAGCAATACCGCGAAAGCCAACGGAATCGCCAGCGAGCCCAGCGCGAGGAATGCGCCGGGGCCTCCCATCAGGGTTCCCAGCAGATGCGGGCGGTTGGGGACCTCGATCGCCCATCGCAACGATCGCCTCGATTCCCCGGAAAAGTTCGGCGTCGGCGCATCCTTCACGTCACGCAAAACCGAAGATCCGGGGGCGTTGAGCAGGTCGTCGGACGATGGCGCCCACCAGGATGCGGAGCCGGGGATCATGTAGCCGAACAGCCCATCGCCTCGCGTCGAGAACTGCACGATCGCGATCGTCGCATTCAGCAGGAACGCGGCGATCACGCAGCCCCAAACCAGATAGAGCCGCTGCATCCGGTCGGTGTAATGCCCCACCCCCCAGAAGAGGGCCAGGCAGGCCGTCGCGACGACCAGCCAGCGGAGGGTGGACGCCCGGTCCAGCGAGGCCGGAGACCGAACCGCCGCCGGCTCGGGGACCGTCAACCGGGGATCGTCGATCAGCGCCAGCTCGGGCATGAAGCCGTGTCCGTAGACTTCCTGAGCGCGCGGGGAGAGCTTCGCCGCCAAACGCGCGGGCAGGGGAACAAGCTGGACGATGCCGATCGCCAGCGCGAGCAATCCCAGGAACGTGAGGGGGCTCTTGAAGAGCCGGAGCTTCCCCGCGAAGGCCAGGCGTGTCAGGGTGGCGATCACCAGCGCGAACGCGGAGCCGGTGACCAGCAGGCCGGACCACCAGACGGCCCCCCCGAAGCCGAGCGAGGCCCCCAGGAGCGCGGCCATGATCGAGCCCGACGCCAAGCGGTCGGTCGCGTTCAGGATCTTGGTCCGCAGCTCCATGTTCACGTGCTTCACTCCCGTTGCCTGGCAATCCAGTAATCAAAAACCGGCCGGATTCGTCCGAAGTTTAAGCCCGATTTCCCGACCCGGTCCCGGCGAACGCGAAGGAATCTTCCTCCTCGGAGGCCGATTCGTCCGCGTCCCGGCCGGAGGACGAAGGAGAAGCCAGCTCCGCCGACCGTTGAGCCCCGGAGAACGAACCGCTCGACGACGCGAGCGCCGGCTGCTCGGTGACGTAGCTCGACCAGCTATCGAGCCCTTCGGAGAGGCTGTTGAATACGACACCGGCGATCGGCACCCTCGCCTGTTCCAGCATCCCCTTGGCGCGGAAGAGGGTCGTCAACTGATGCGCCCCCGACCGGACGACGAGGACCGTGGAATCGACGACCCGCCCGAGCACCAGGCAATCGGCCAGGCCGAGCACGGCCGGGCCGTCGAGGATGACCCGGTCGTAATGGTGCGAGAGGGCCAGGATCAACTGGCGAAGCTCGCGCGTGCCCAGGATCTCGATCGGGATGTCGAAGGTATCGCCGGTGGGGATGAAGTCCAGGTTGGCGATGGGGGTCCGGCGCACGGTCCGTTGCCACGGGAGCCTGCCCCGAAGCACATCGACGAGCCCTCGCTTCGGATCTTCGTCGTCGGCCCCGTCCTCCTCGGCCTCGAAAACTTCTCCCAGGCTTCCTCGGCGAAGGTCGATGTCGAGGAGCAAGGTCCGTTCGCCCGCCTTGGCGCAGGTCGCGGCCAGATTCAAGGCCGAGGTGCTCTTCCCCTCGCCGGCCTTGGCGCTCGTCACCAGGAGGGTCACGATCGGCCCGGACCGGTCGGCGACCCCCAGCAGGCTCGCCCGGACGTTGCGGAAGGCGTCGGCCTCCAGCGAATCGGGCGCGCCGGGGGTCCAGAGATGCCCGGCCCGATGGTTCAGGGCAGTCCGCCGCATGCGGGGGACGATCCCGAGCAAGGGGAGCGTCAGCCCGTGGGCCGCCTGCTCGGGGACCTTGACGCAATGGTCGAAGTGTTCGAGCAAGCAGACGAGGCCGATGCCGACGGCGAGACTGAAGCAGATCCCCATCAGGATCGAGATCATCCGATTGGGCCGGACGGGGACCGTCGGCTCCTTCACATTGCCGTTGCCGGAATCATGGACGGGCTGCTGCTGCGACAGCGAGAGGATGCCGAAGGAGTCGATGTTGCTCTCCGCGTCGGCGATCGCCTTCTTGAGATTCTTCCGGTCTTCCTCCATCTCCAGGTATTTCCGATAGCCGGGCATCGACTCGTTCAACCTCGCCAGGAGGTCGCTCCGGGTCGATTTATCCGCCTCGATCTCGCGATTCCGCCGGTCGATGAGCATCTCGGAGAGGTCGGGCGGCTGCTCGGGTTTCTCGTGCGGGATCGACTCGAGCTCTTTCAACTCCAGGAGGTTTTCCTTCAGCAGCCTGGCATGGTATTGCGCTGCGGGGTCGCTGCGGAAATTGCGAGCCTTCCCCTTGATGTCGAGCAGCCGCTTGGTCAGCATTCGCCGCTCCTTCTCGAGCTCGGCGATCCGCATCCCCGTGGCGTTGTCGAAATCGTCCTTCATCTCCTTGGGGAACATCTGGGTGTACATCACCTGCTCGTGCATATTGCTGAGGTGCATCTCCTTTTCCTTGAGCAGGCTGCTGTGATGGACCAGCTCGTCCTCGATCAGGTTCTTGCCGCTGGGGCCGATGACCTTCGCATTGTCAACCAGCGATTGCTCGATCGCCTTGCTGAGATTGGCTTCCTTGGCCTTCAGGTTGGTGAGGTTGCGGTAGGCATGCACGCGGACTTCTTCCAGGCTCCGCTTGCTCTCATCCTCGGTGAGGGCCTTGAATTTCTCGACGAGGGCCTCCAGCAGCTTCTTGGCCAGGACGGGGTCCCGGTTCTCGACGGCGACCTGGGTCCACGAGGTCTTGGGCGACGACTTCACCTGGAGATTGGTCAGTAGCTCCCTGGCCGGGTCGGGATACTGGTTCATCTCGTTGACGACGCGGGGGTCGTTGACGACCATCTCGGCGAGCCCGGTGCTCTGAAGCTGGGCCACGCGGTCGGCGACGTACTGATTCTGATTGGCCGGGCTACGCCCGGCGATATCGCGGGCGACCAGGGCGGAAAGCATCGGGCTCAGCTCGGGGGCCTCGATCCGAATGTCCGTCTTGGCCTGATAGATCGCGGGCTGGCGGAGTGCATAGATCGAGGTCAGGATCGCGAGCGGGACCGAGACGACCAGGACCAGCCAGATTCGGCGGCGGAGTGCCCGGAGATAGTCGGCGGGGACCTTGGCGACCGGCGGGGGGG
>CALKTZ010001187.1 GCA_937997355.1 uncultured Planctomycetales bacterium
TGGGTCGCTTCAATTCCCTGGTGACCGAGGCCCTTCTCAAAGGCTGCCGGGACACATTCACTCGCCATGGCGTGGCCGACGATCGGCTTGATGTGATTTACGTCCCGGGATCGTTCGAAATTCCGCTGATCGCGCACAAAGTCGCGGAAACTCAGCGATATTCCGCGGTCATTTGCCTGGGGTGCGTCATCCGAGGGGATACGGGCCATTACGATCACGTCGCCGGACAAGCCGCCTCGGGAGTATTGCAGGCTGGTCTCGCGACCGGGGTCCCCGTGATCTTCGGCATCCTGACCACCGAATCGGTGGAACAGGCGCTCGACCGTTCAGGACTCAAGGCGGGAAACAAAGGCGGAGATGCCGCGCTGGCCGCAATCGAGATGGTCAATCTCCTCGGGAAATTGGGAGACTGAAATCCGGGGATCATCCGTCGATCCTGAACGATCTTCGCCGCCTTCTTCGACTCCAGGAAGATAGTCGCCTGGTCGATTGGAGTGACCTTGAACAACACACTCATTCCCCAAACGTTCTGGTTCCGGCTCGCCATTCCATGTCGGCGAATCGACACGATTCCGCAACGGGACATTCGTTCGAGGATGGGTGAATTGCCCGCGTCCAACGTCCTTCCCGACATGCAGACCCTGGAGCCGGGAGAAACCTCCTGGACACGCGTCGGTGTTGCCTGGAATCCTCGAGGGATCGGGATTTCTGTCCGTGCGATCGGCGCTAAACCCGGGAAACCGGCCGAAGTTCATCCCGATGGATTTGCGAACATTCAGATCTGGATCGATACTCGGGATACGCGGAATGTCAGCCGCGCCACCCGTTTCTGCCATCGGTTCGCCGCCAGATTATCGCTCCGCCGTGGGAAGGAACTCGCCGTGGAAACCTCGCGACGAGCCATCGCTCGGGCGATCGCCGACCCTCCGGTGAATAACGCAGACATCTCCGATGCGGTCGCGGAATTGACATCGACCGGTTGGCAGTTCGATTGGTTTATCCCGGCCGATGCTCTTCACGGGTTCGATCCGGAAACCAATCGTCGACTCGGATTCGCCTATCAAATCTCCGATTTTGTCCGCGATGACCAATTCCTGACCATCGGCCGCGAATTCCCGGTTGGCGAAAACCCCGGGCTCTGGACGACCTTGGAACTGGTCGATTGACCTGCCCCTCCGCCGAGTCGATTGACCTGCCCCTCCGCCGAATTGCCACCGGCCTCCCCCCCACTCCACCGCCCCTCGTTGCCTGACTTCAATCCATCCATCTCGAATACCTCAAGGGTGGACGACTCGACGAGGGATCGCACATCAACTCTGAATTATTTAATATAAATTTTTACATATTTTTTGATAATGATCTCTTAAGTGGATCGCCTCGCTTTTTCGCCCTGAAGGGCTACGAGTCACATGCCATAACTCTTTGGCTTAATTTCATTAAAATCGATTCTCACGAACAATTTCATTTTCCTGAAAATCTGGCCGCTTGACGTCGACTTAAAATTTCTTAACATCAATCTTCATTGAGACTGAGTCTCATTACCCTACCTGAACATTCCCCATGGAAATTCGGACTTAATTAAGATTGTTCGAATAGACCCAAAGAGGCTTCGATGCAGAGCTCTCGCACGCGTGGTTTCACCCTGATCGAATTACTGGTGGTGATCGCGATCATCGCGGTGCTGATCGCGCTCCTACTCCCCGCCGTCCAGTCAGCCCGCGAGGCGGCGCGGCGTATTCAGTGCGTCAACAACCTCAAGCAGATCGGCCTGGCCTTGCACAATTATGAGTCGAGCCAGGGGGCGCTTCCCCCTTCGGTCGTCGTGGCACCGAATGGCACGGCCTTCTGGTCGAACGGATGGAGTGCCCAGGCGCGAATCCTCCCCTTTCTGGAGCAAGGAAACTCGTTCAACTCCATCAATTTCACATTCGCCTATTCCATTCCGGACAATACCACGGTGGCCCGCCTCACGATCCCGGGATTCATCTGCCCCAGCGAGCAGCATCCGGAGCCCAAGACCAACACGTCCGGCGGTCAGTTCGGCGTGATCACCTATAATGTCAACTCGGGCGATTGGTACGTCTTCGGCGGAATTGGAACCTCGGGAAATCGCGGCGCTTTCGGCCCGAATCGAAGCCGCAAACTCGGAGATTTCACCGACGGCCTGAGCAACACCCTTCTGGTCTCCGAAGTCAAGACGTACCAGTCATTCCTAACGAATTGCACCTTGTCGACGGTCCTCGAACCGGGACAAATCCCCTCCCCGACGGTCGATCCTTACTCGGCCGTGCCGGAATATTTGTCGGGGGCCTGCTCCCTCAAGACGACCGGGCATGGTGAATGGACCGACGGCGCAGCGACCGAGACGGGTTTCACCACGGCATGGCCCCCCAACAAGGTCATCAAGGCCGGCACCCCGGCCGTCGAGGTCGACCTGATCAGCAAGGGCGAAAAATCGGGTGGACCGACCTATGCGGCCATCATCTCCCGGAGCTTCCATCCCGGCGGTGTGAATTCCCTCCTCGGAGATGGCTCGGTGCGATTCATCAAGAGCACCATCGACGGCATCACCTGGCGATCGCTGGGAAGTGTGGCTGGCGGCGAGGTGATCAGCGCGGATTCGCTCTGATCCGACTCGTAAAACAGGTTCTTCGAATAAAGATACGCCGAGTTCGGGTGGGCCCAAAGACTGGGCTCCCCCCGAATTCGGCGTTGTTCTTGGGCCGGAATCGAAACGCATTCCCCTGCCGGGCGCTCAATTGGAAATGGGCCGAAGCGCCACGATCCTGCCGGGGTTTTGACCAGGCTCATGACGTGCCGTCAACCCCACGCGATGCCACGATCGCCACGCCCGGTCAAGTTCCCGAACATTGGAAAGTCGATAGTGGGTTCGCGTTGCGTTATCCCAGCCCGATTTCAGGCCGTCTCGGACAAACGCGAGGAACTGGGGCCTCCCCCCCATCTCAACCAGAAATCGAGAGATCGAGTAACCCTGACCGTAGAAGGCCATCAAATCCTTCGGATATTCCTCGATCTGGAATAGTCGGGACAAGGGGATTTCTCCCCGGCGACTCATGAGATCGCGAACGATATCATCATGTCTCGAGCGTTCTCGATTGTCTTCGCTCAGAAGAGAAGCTCCTTCATCAGCCCATCTCGGCATCGGGCCGCCGAAGTAGGCGGCAAAGACCGTATGGGTGATTTCGTGGGGGATCGCCGAGGCGAGCACTCGATCGAGCCGCCCCTCCACGGTGATCGACTGATCGGAGACCTTCCCATCCTTGAAGCCGAATGAGGTCAAACCGCCGGCCTCGCCTCCGGTCAGGTTGACCTTGATGGGACAGGGGGTGCGCCAAGGCTCCAACTCATGCCCCAGCCAGGCGACGGCGATCTTGCTCCGACAGACTTCAGCATGTTCGGCCACCTTGACGGCCGCATCCCGAGTAGGTGCCTCGACGACGAAATTGTCTGTCCGGTAGGAAGCCCCTCCCAGGACCCACAGGGAGGCCAGCACGAAAGCGGACAGGAACTTCGCCCCTCCGCTCAAATGGTTGCGGCTCGCATCCATGCCTGGTCACCCTCCATGATGTTGTACAAAGCAAGCGGCATCATCCTGAGCCGCATTTGACGTCAATCGATCGTAAAGATCGTCCCGGGTTTTCAAGAAACCCCGCGACATCCCTTCAAGCCTAGATAAGCTGATCAACTCGAATGGTCGAACGCGAACTATACCAGATGGTCGTAATCGTGTCGTCCCATATTTTCGGTCTGCGGCCGAGTTTCTTTTTCAGCCTCGGAATTGCTATAAATCATTTTCTAAAACATTGTTACAACGAAGAAACGAGCACATTGATCGAGACAGCTTAGGAAAACTTTGCGGGCTGTACGATGCATGCACTGACAATTCGTGAAGTGGTTTCCAGATTTGGCTGATGTTGAGGCGGCTGAAGATCCGATGCTTTAACTGTCTGACGCAGGATAAGACCTCGGTCATGTCTTACTCCGAGGTTGAGACGTTGGAACGGCCTTTCCAGGAAGCGCGGCAACCACCTCGTTCGCGGCGACCTGGAAAACACTCCTCGCATCCTTGGGTGGAGTTTATCGCTTCGCTCCGGGATCGACGATGACTTGCATGGAGGATATTCGATGGCGACGGCTCGTCTGCGGGTCTTCCCGCACCCCGAAGATCAATACGAGGATACGAATAACCCCTCCATCCCGGTTCGGCTTTGCGATCTTTATCCCCTGCTGGCCCAGGCCTACCGCGATAACTACGTGTGGCTCAGAGATTTCGAAGAAGAGCAGCTCATGGTGAGCACCGATCTCCATGAGGTGATTCGGGCGTTCACGAATTGCCGCCCCTCCGCTTGAAGCGGACGTAGCTCATCGAATTCGGGCGATGGCGGATGACCGCTCAACGGGCACAATCGGAAGAACCGTATTGTGCCCGGTTTTGGTGTTCGATGAGCTACATGCTTGTCGAGGGAGGCGGAAACCTCTAGCCTAGGAGGTCGAGGGCTCTTTCAACCGATGGAAGAGCCACCCTTTTCGCAGCGATCGCCCGAGAGTTCGGTCACGCCCGATGAAGACGAAGCATACCGATTCCGAAGATACGTTCACGATCGAGCGGCATGGTGATATCACGGTAATCACGGCCAATCCCGCGCTGGAACGAATGGAATTCGGCCTCGAACTCCAAGTTGCGGAGTTAATCCTGAAGCCATTGCGGCCCCAGGAAAAC
>CALKTZ010001188.1 GCA_937997355.1 uncultured Planctomycetales bacterium
TGATCCATCCTCCCCAGCTTATCTCTAACCGGGAGTGTTAGACTTGTCAATCGTTGCGGGCCCCTCTGTCCGCGGTTAGCACGGATGACCCCTCCAATCGGATTTAGCCGGCCATCGCGAGCCCTCCGAGACCCCAGGGCCGTTTTCGCCATAGGATATTTGGGGGCGAGGCGCATTTCACGAATGCCTGAATTCCAGCATTCCGCCATTCCGCCGTCACCGTGAAGCCCCGGGGAGTCGAGGTTCAGATGCTCGCCTGCCCACAATGCGCCCGCATGCCGCAGGGGCGGCACCAGACCGGCTTCGGATCGACCGGGATCGGCATCGAGACTTTGCTGCGTGCCGCTCGGATCTGACCGGCCAGTTCGAGCACCCAGGCCCGCAATCGATCGTCGTTGTCGATGCGGTGCCGCGTGCCGTCCCCGCAGATGACGAAGCCGTGGGGCGGCCGGGTCTTCAGCTCTTCCTCGATGAGGACGAAATAGACCCCCATCTGCGCCCGGTGCCAGGGCCGCAACACGCGGGAGGACTTCCATTCTTCCGGAATGATCGTGCCTCCCGTCTTGATGAGGCGATCCGGCCTCCCGGCAAGGCCCAGGCACTGGGACCGCAGCGTGATCCGATCGAGTGATATGGTCTTGCCCGACGCCAGGCCGCGACTCCCCCGCATGCCTCGGACCGCGAGCATCAGTAGGAGGCCCGCCAGCAAGGCCAGGACCGCCACGGCGACCACCCAGACCGTCAGCTCCATTGGTGGATCGCCCAGAGCAGCAGGAGCACGGCAGCGGCCAGGATGACGATCCGTCCCGAGGCTATCAAGAGGCTCGACGCCCGCTCGATCGCGGTGTTGCGGTCATGGTGCCGCGTGCCGGCGGCGAGGGACGCCCCATTCCCCGGAGGCAAGCCCTCGCCGTACTGGAGTCGCCATTGTTCCGGGCAATAGGCGTAGCATGCGATCTCCTGGGCGGAAACCATCTTCCCATCATGTCTCACGCCGCGTTTCATCATTCCCTCCAGTGTCCTACGCCCAGGATCGTCCCGCTCGCGCCCGCCCAGGCGACCTGGTATCATGGGACGGCGCCGAAAACCACGCACTCCGGTTCTATCACGCTGATTTTTGGATACACTCACATATTTTGCATTTGATCGGAATCGCCGCCGGGCCGGGCCGGCAAGCACGATTGACTCCGCCTTTGCGGCACGGTAAATCATTATCCTGAAAGCAACTTGGGTCGACCGGGCCGGCACCGACCGGATTTCCGTCGTGGATGTCCGGCGACCCGAGAAGTCGAATATCAAACCCCAACTAGGACGCGCCCCCTTGGTCGATTTCAGGAAACGCTTATCAGGACGATCCGCGGATAAGCAGACCGACCCGGTGAAGTTGTACGACACGCTGGATCGCGCCCACGACAAGGGGCCGCTGCGCCCGGCCCAACTTGCCGTGCTCTCCGATTGGTTCTCGAACCACCATGGCACGCGAGACAACATCGTCAAGCTGCACACGGGCCAGGGCAAGACGCTCATCGGCCTGCTCATGCTCCAGTCCCGCCTCAACGCGGGCAAGGGCCCCGCCCTCTACCTCTGCCCCGATAACTACCTGATCGATCAGACCTGCGACCAGGCAAGGCAATTCGGGATCGCCACGTGTAACGCGACCCCGGACATCCCGGAAGAATTCCTGAGCAGCACTAAAATCCTGGTGACCTCGGTCCAGAAGCTCTTCAACGGCCTGACAAGATTCGGCCTGAATCGCCAGTCCGTCGCGGTCGGCTCGCTGTTGATGGACGACGCCCATGCCTGCTCCGACATCATCCGCGAGGCGTGCCGCATCCGCATCCCGAGGGAGGAGCCCGCCTATCACGCCCTGCGCACGCTCTTCGCCGGCGACCTGGAATCGCAAGGCGTCGGCACGTTCGCCGACATCTGCAACAATCAGCGCGACGCCCTGCTGCCTGTGCCCTACTGGGCGTGGCTACCCCGCGAGGCCGAAGTCGCCCAGATCCTGTCGGACAACGCCAAGCGCGAATCCGTGAAGTTCGCGTGGCCCCTGCTCAAGGACATGCTCAGCCAGTGCCAATGCATCTTCACGGGCGTAGCCCTGGAGATCGAGCCTTACATCGCGCCGCTCTCGGCCTTCGGCTCCTATTGGGAATCCCCGCACCGGATTTTCATGTCCGCAACCGTCACCGATGACGCATTCCTCGTCAAGGGCCTCCAGCTCAAGCCGGAGACCATCACGCGCCCGCTGAGCTACGCGAAGGAGACCTGGTCCGGCGAGAAGATGGTCCTGCTGCCGTCCCTCATCCACGACTCGCTGGACCGCGAGGCCATCGTCCAGGGTTTCGCCGGGCCCAAGCCGAAGCGGAGGCACGGAGTGGTCGGCCTAGCGCCGAGCTTCAACCGCACGCGCGATTGGGCCGCCTACGGCGCCACCGTGGCCAACAAAGACTCGGTTTCCGAGTCGATCGACCTCATGAAGAAGGGCCAGTTCGAAAAGGCGGTCGTCCTGGTGAACCGCTACGACGGCATCGACCTGCCCGACGACACGTGCCGGATCTTGGTCTTCGACTCGAAGCCCTATTCCGAAAGCCTGATCGACCTCTACCAGGAACTCTGCCGCCCGGACAGCGACGCCACGATGATGCGGACCGTCCGATCCGTCGAGCAGGGCATGGGCCGGAGCGTGCGCGGCGAGAAGGATTACTCGGCCATTGTGATCATCGGCCCCGACATCATCCGGCTGGTCCGGGAAAAAGCGACGAGACGATACCTGTCGCCGCAGACCGCCGCCCAGATCGAGATCGGCCTGGAGATCGCCGACATGGCGAAGCAGGAGATCGAGGACGGGAAGGCGCCGGGCGACGCCTTCAACGGCGTGCTGAATCAGTGCCTGGGCCGAGATGCCGACTGGAAGGCTTTCTACGTCGAGCAGATGGACAAGGTGGCCCCGGCCGGGGCCAACGAGAACATCCTACGTCTGTACGCGACGGAACTCGCGGCCGAGCAGGCATTCAGCGCGGGCGACTACGTCACCGCGAGCAAGACGATCCAGGCCATGCTGGACGGCGGTGCCGTGAAGCCGGCCGACAAGGGCTGGTATCTCCAGGAGATGGCCCGCTACTACTACCAGGCGGATCGCAAGGAATCGCAGAGGCTCCAGGTGGCCGCACATAAGAGCAATCACATGCTGCTTCGGCCCCCATCGGGCGTCACCGTGGCCAAGCTGACGATCGTGAGCCAAGGGCGCGTCGAGCGGATCGCCGAATGGGTCGGCGAGCTGGGGACCTACGCCGACCTCAACATCCGCGTCACCGACATCCTGAACTCCTTGGTGTTCGGCACCAAGGCGGAAAAATTCGAGCACGCTCTGGACGAACTCAGCAGGGCGATCGGCTTCGCGGGCGAGAGGCCCGACAAGCAGTGGAAGGAGGGCCCCGACAACCTCTGGGCCGTCGATGCGACCCAATACCTCCTCTGGGAATGCAAGAGCGAGGTCGACGTCACCCGGACCGAGATCGACAAGCGGGAGGCGGAGCAGATGAACCGCTCCAGCGCCTGGTTCGACAAGCACTACCAGGGCATGAGCGTGAAGCGATTCCTGATCCACCCGACCCACACGGTGCAAAGCGCCGCCGCTTTCACGCATGAAGTCGAAGCCACGCGAGTCGCGGAGCTGAGGTCGCTCGTGAAATCGGTGAGGGAATTCTTCAAATCATTCGAGTCGCAGAATTTCAAGGACCTGTCGCCCAAATACATCCAGCAGATGATCGACGCCCATCACCTCGCGGTATCGGACTTCCAAAGCGGCTATTCGAAGAAGCTCCGTCACCTGAAATGATTCCTCAGATCGATATCCGTTCGACGATGTTTCGCGTGACCCGCTTCTGCCGCCGGTCGTAGAGCCCGGTCGTGCGCGGCTCGGCGTGCCCGGCCAGGTATTGCACGTCCTCCAGCGGCACGCCCTGCGTCAGGAGGTCGGTGATCGCCGTCACTCGGAAGGAATGCGGCGAGAGGCGAGACGGCAAGCCGGCATCCTTCAGCCGGCGCTTGACCAGCTCGCAGATGGATTTCGTAGTGAGCGGATTGCCGGTCAGTTGTTTCGTGCGGCGTAGCGTCGATCGGAAGAGCGGACGGTCCTTGGGTTCGGAGGCGAGGCTCGTCGCATCGAGATAGGCCCGGATGAAGCCCTCCAGGTCGTGGCGTACCGGAATCTCGCGGCTCTTGCCGCCCTTCTCCTGGAACCGCAGCACGAACTGCGTCCCGTCGCTCTGGAAATCCTGAAACCTGAGCTTGGCCACCGCCCCGGCGCGGCAGGCGGTATAGGCCAGCGTGGCGAGGATCGCCCGATCCCGCAAGCCCACGATATGCGAGGTATCGACCGAGGCCAACAGCGCGCGGGCCTGAACGATGGTGATCTCCGGCGTCTTGCCCTCGATCACCTGGTCCTTGACGCCCTTCACCGACGCGGCCGGGTTGAGGATGACCACATGGCGTTGCACCAGGCGGTCGAAGAAGCCTCGCAACGCCGCCAGGTGGAGATTCCGCTTGGCGGCCGAGCCTCCCAGGCCGACGAGGTACTGGCCGACCATGCCGGGCGTGACCGTCGGCAGCTCAACCCCCTGACCCTCGCACCAGGCCAGGAAGCGTTTGGTCGCCGCCATGTACGCCTTCTGCGTGTGCGGGTTGTGATGCTCCGCGTAGAAGAACTCGTCCCAGGCGAAGCGTGCCGCCCCCCCT
>CALKTZ010001189.1 GCA_937997355.1 uncultured Planctomycetales bacterium
GGAGTGGGAATCCTACTGGGCCGCACCCTGAGTGCCAACTTCGAATGGGGCACCCGATGGAACCCGCCGGATCGAGGACGATGGGATCGGCCGGAACGATGCGATTATCGGCACTAACGAAAATATCCGGCCCGATCCAATCCGGCGACGAGATTCGCAGGTAGGCATTTTCTCCTTCGGGGAGCGTCATCGCGTATCGGCCCGCCTTGTCGGTGACGGCCGGTTCGAGGAAATCGTCGGGGATGAGCGTAAGCTCGGGTGATTGTTTATTACGGGCATGAAGGAGGCTTTGTGGGACGATTCGAATGCCCGGGATCGGCGTCCCTTCGGGGTCGACGATGGTCCCCGCGACTCGATGATTCAAGGGAACGAACGTAAGGAGGATGGGGGATTCCTTCGTTCCCTTGCCTTGCGGAATCCGGGCATCATGGCGAAGAAAACTGTTTCTCGGATCGTTGTAATCGTACCAGGCGATGCGACTCTTCCCTTGTTTGACCAGGAGGATCGTCCCGCTTGGACTGATGGCGTCCTGCGGGATGACGGCCATCCCCTCGTCGTCGGTCGGGAACAACCTGGAATGTTGAGATTGCCGATCCCGATTGCCGCTCACTTGCGCGTCGAAATAGAAGACCATGACCGGCATGCCTGGCAACCCGTTCTCCTTCTCATCGACGACGCGGACATGAACAGGGCCGAGGTTCGGCGGGTCGGGCCGAGGCTCGGGCTCGGTGATCGGCGCGGGCTTCGGTCTCGGCGGCGTATGGATCTCGGGCCGGGCTTGCGATCGCGGCTTCGCTTGACCAGCTTCCGGCCCCGGGCTTGCAAAGCCCACCGCGCCGAGCAGGATCATCCCGGCGGTCGCCATCGTCGTTGCGACCATGAGGCCGTGGGCCACGAAGGACCGCTTGATCTCCAGCTTGATGAGCGCGGCGACCGTTTTCGGCGCCCGGCTCAGCGTCGCGTCGACCCCCGCCTTGATGACCGCCCGGGAGAGGCTGGTCGCCATTCGCATCGATCCCGCCGCGCACGCCCCATCGATGGCGGAAAGCGACGCGGCCGAGAGCAGGGAGGGGGCAATTCCTCGGCGTTCCAGGCGGGCGCGCAGCCGCTTGCGGCCTCGGGCCAGGCGGCTTTGCAGGGTGCCGATCGGGCAGCCGAGCATCCCGGCCGCGCGCTCGTAAGGATGTCCCTCCAGGTCGCAGAGGATCAGGGCCGATCGATAGGGTTCGGCGACACGGCCAAGCTCCTCGTAAAGCTCGGGCCAGGGATTGGGCGATGGGGTCGCGGCCAGGTCGTCCAGGCGGGCTTGCGACAGCCGGAGCTGCTCCCAGGCCCGTCGCCGTTTGATCTGATTGCGGGCGCGCAGGTCCACGCGTCGAGCGACCTCGCAGAGCCAGCCGGAAACCGCGTTCCCCTGCCGGATGGAGCCGGCCCGCAGCGCCAGGACGAGGAACGTGGCCTGGAAGGCGTCCTCGGATTCATGGGGGTCGCCGAGGACCCCGCGGCAGATGCCGAGGACCAGTCGCCCGTGCCGCTCCACCAGCGCGGCGAAGGCCGCTTCCGCGAGGGCGTCGCGCGTCGCGTCCCCGTCGACGGCCTGCCGGTTCGTGAATCGCTCCAGGAGATCGCCGTCGGACAGGCCCGTCAGGCTCCCGGCCGTGAAGAGGGTACACAGCGGACCCGATGCCGCGACGATCTCCGAACTCCGAATCCTCAACCGGGTTCCCCCGTTTCCGGACATGCCTCGTCCTCCGTGTCAGACTGGATCAACTCGTCCGCAAGAGGAGTGGCTCGGGAGGGGGTGAATTGTTCCCGGAGTTTCCCGAAACGAGGGAGCGGCGGGGTTTTCGCCCGATCCGGCGTCACTCACCCGTGCTTCATGAGCAGCCGGTAGCCGACGACGATGGCGAAGACGGCCCCCGCGATGCCGAAGATCAGGATGGCCCGGCCGAGCCCCCTGCGATGCCGCTCGATCGTCTCGCTGGCGACGATGATGAAGGCGACGAGACAGAACTTGAACGCCGTCATCCCGGCGATGTCCCAGCGGCTCAGGAACCAGTCGGCGATCGGGTTCGACTCGTAGAAGCGGACGCCCCTCTCGTTCGGATGGACTCCCCGCCAGAGCAGGGTGTAGGTCATGAGCAGATCGCCGATGCTCACGATGATGAGCAGGAGCGCCTCCCAGGGGAGCAAGCTTTTGATCCGGAGGTGGTGGATCGGATTTCGGGAAGGCTTCGGGGCGCTTTGCTCAGGGATGGTCATCGGTCCCCCTTGAACGATCGCAACTCTCCGGAACTGAGTTTGCCCGCCATGCAAGCCGCAAGGCCATTCATTGTAGCCGACACGCCTGGCCCCGCCATTCCCGTCCGAAGCCGACGGCTCCCGCATGACCGGCGGCTGCCCTGGGTTTCAGGCCTCCGGGGTGATCATGCCGGTCCGGATCGCATACCGCACGAGGCCGGCGACGTCGTGGATATCGAGGCGTTCCATGATCTGGGCGCGGTGCGTCTCGACGGTCTTCACGCTAATACTGAGCCGATTGGCGATCGATTTGGTATTCGTCCCCTGAGCGATCAGCCGGAGCACATCCGACTGGCGTTGGGTGAGGGGCTTCCGGCCTCCGTCCGGGCCTTGTGAGCCGCGCAGGAGGTCGGTGACGAGATGGACCGAGACGGCCGGGCTGAGGTACGTTTCGCCCTGGACCACGGCGCGGATCGCCGATTCCAGCTCGTGCGTGCCGCAATCCTTAAGGAGATAGCCGGTCGCCCCCGCGCGGAGCGAATGCTGGACGAACGCGGCTTCCTTGTGCATCGAGACGATGATGACCCTGGTCGACTGGCCGTCCGTGTTCACCCGGCTCACCCCCGCCGCGACGTCGAGCCCCGTCATCCCGGGCATCGAAATATCGACGAGGGCCACGTCGGGGCGGAGCGATTCGATCAGGTCGAGGGCCTCCCGGCCATCGGCCGCCTCGCCGACCACCTCGAACCCGGCCACGTCTTTCAGGAGAGAACGCAGCCCGGCCCTCAGGAGCGAGTGATCGTCGGCAATCAAGATCCGAATCGAGTTCATGCAGGCTTCCCTGGAAAACGGTTGGGGATGATCCGAATCCCCCGCGACGAACAAGCGGAATCATGGCCTCCCGGCGAGGCGGCGGCTCCATCCGGCCGACTCGGTTCAAGGCCGTCCGGTCCGGTTGAAGCTCACGGGCAGGAGGTCGTGAACCGTGGAAATAATCAGGTCTTCCGCCTCGAACGCGATCTGCCCGGCGCGGCCGTAGAAGACCATCGAGAGGCCCACCTCATAGCCCCCCTCGCTGATGACCCGGCGAGACGGGATGTAGCACGGGACGTCATTGCTGTAGGCATTGACCCAGAGTCGCTTGGCGTCGGTCTCCCATTTGAGCCGGATCGCGTAGTCGACGACGACCTCGCCGGCCAGGAAGACCATGGCCATGGAGTCGCCGAAGCTCCAGGTTTGAACGACGTAGGGGACCGACTCCGGCAAAGGTTGGCCGCGATTCAACTGTTCGAGCAGGAGCTTGGCGAAGTATCCCTCGGAGCCCGGAAGGTTGACGCGCCGGGTCAACTCCTCCTTCGTCGGGACCGCCGCGAGGGGGAGTTCGATCCGGCGGAGCCTGGCTTCGATCTTCCCGGGCAGGGGAGAGGTCGGCCCCGAGAGGAGCCGCTCCGCCTCCCTGGCGATGGCCGCGCCATGATTCTTGGCGTCGTCGAGGTTCCGCCTCGGCTCGGGGTTGGCGTCGGCGCCGCAGCCGATCACCACCATGGCGGTGACGCCCGGGTGGGCCTTCTCGACCGCCTCGCAGGCGTACCCCGCCCACTCGGCGCAGATCTGGTTGAAGCTCCCCCCCAGGGTCGTGCAATGGCAGGCATACCCCATCAAGACCCCTCGTAGGGCGCCCGATTCGTCCGTCACCTTCAAGACCGGCAGGCTCGGATCGGTCGGTCCATTCGGATTGACGCCGAAGCCCACCCATTTCCCCTTGTGCAAGACTCGGCGATTGGCGGCGAACCCGGCAGTCCCCTGCGCCCAGGAGAGCTTGCCCGGTTTCCGGTCCGCGAGCGCCTTGAGGGCGGCCGCTTCGAGCGAGTCGGTGAGGTCCTTTGTATAGCGATCGATCCGGCCTTGTTGATCGGGGGGGAGGGGGCCGCCGAAGATCACGCTCACGCCGCCGCTGAGGGTCGGCGCGCAGTGCGTGTGGGTCGCGCAAACGGCCAGCCGCTCCCGGGGGATTCCCGCCTTGGCCTTGAGCCGCTCGGCGACCGCTTCGCTGATGAAGGCGGGGATTCCCAGGTTGTCGACCGCGATCAGGATGGTCGGGCCGATCCCCCGTTCCGAATTCGCGTCCGCCCCGATCGCGATCGCCTTGGCCTTGAGCCGGCTGGCCACCCCGTCCGACTCGTTCTTGCGATCCGCGTAGCCCACCATCCGGATCGGATATTCCGGCGTGATATCCACCGAGGCCATCCCCACGGGGACGGTCTCCGCACCCGCGGCGTGTACCGTCGTCGGGCTTGAGCCGGCGAGGAGGATCGGAATGATGAGGAATCGTCGGAAAGATCGATCCATGGGCCACCTCTTGGTTGCGTGGCCAAGAATGACCACTCTTGAGCGATCGGAGCAGGGCTTGGGGGGGCTCCGCAGCGGCTTCGGCACGACGAAGTGCCCCAGATTGCAGCCTCTCGGCGGCGCAATCAAGATTCCAGCGAATCATCCAGATC
>CALKTZ010001190.1 GCA_937997355.1 uncultured Planctomycetales bacterium
CATGAGATCCCCCTGATGCCAGGGATCTTTCGTATCCCCGTCCCACGTCCAGACGGTCTGCCCGGGAGCGATTTTCTGGGAATCGAACCCGAGCTTCGAGCGATAGGCCCCGTAGCCGTCGACGAGCGACTCCGCGAGCTGAACCCAACTCCCGGGATCGTGCCCCTCCGGGCATCCGGCAACCCGCCAGAGGCTATCCAGGCTGACGCGATTGCCTCCGAAGATTTCGACCTGCTGGGACAGCGCCTGCGAGGCCCGCCCTGTCGTATTCGTGATCATTACCGAGCGCCTCCTGAACGCGCCACCAAGGAACACCGCCTCAGATCACGTAGCTATTGGGTTCGTTCTCAAAAAAGACCTTGAGGTCCTTCGGGACGAGGAAAATCGGCTCTCCGGTGTTGAGCTCCAGCTCATTGAAACGGTCTCGCGTGATTTGAACCCGCACGTCGGTCCGGTCCGGCAGGACGACCTCGACGCGAACGAATCCCCCGAGGGGGGTGATCCGGCTGATCCGGCCTTCCCAGGTCGGGGCGCCGTTGCGGTGATGCGTCAGCTCGACGTCGTGCGGACGCACGTAAATCGAGACGGGACCGTTTTCCCCGGGGCCTTGCAGATGCACGGCGGGCTCGGGAAGGCCCGCCGCCACCACCGTTCCTCCGGAGTCCAGGCGTCCTTTCAGAACATTGACGGAGCCGAGAAACTCGGTGACGAACGCCGAGCGGGGATTCTCATAGAGCTCTTGTGGTGGCCCCATCTGCTCGACCCGGCCGTAATTCAGGACGATCACCTGATCGGCGACTTCGAACGCCTCCTGCTGGTCGTGAGTCACGAACAGACTCGTGACATGAACCTCGTCGTGGAGGCGTCGCAGCCAGGTCCTCAGCTCGTCGCGGACCTTGGCGTCGAGCGCCCCGAATGGCTCGTCGAGGAGGAGGACCTTCGGCCGGGGGGCCAGCGCGCGAGCCAGGGCGACTCGCTGCCTCTGGCCGCCGGAAAGCTGGGTGGGGTAGCGATGGGCATAGCCCGAGAGTTGGACCAGTTCGAGCAGCTCATCGACACGCGCCTTGATCTCGGTTTTGGGGAGTTTTCGAACCTTCAGGCCGAAGGCGATGTTGTCGCGGACCGTCATGTGCCGGAACAGGGCGAAGTGCTGAAAGACGAAGCCCACCCCACGATTCTGGGTCGGGATCGCGGTCGCGTCCTCGCCGGTCAGCTCGACGACGCCATTTTCGGCGCGTTCCAGGCCCGCGATGATCCTCAGGATGGTACTCTTCCCCGATCCGGATGGCCCGAGCAGGGCGACAAGCTGCCCCGTGGGGACTTCGAAGGAAACATCCTTGACCGCCTGAAACGTACCGTACTTCTTCGATAAACTGCGAACCACGATGCCCACGGTCTTCTCTCCGATCGGACGTTTCGTCAGCCAGCGGCTGAAGCCCGCGACCCTATCTGATGACATCGCCGTAACAGGCAGGGCCCCATGAGCCGGATCTCTCGGCGAAATGGCCTCAAGGGGCCCCGTCATGAGGAACTCCCTTCACGAAATTCGAGGTGTTTACGGATCCAGTCCATCCCCACGAGCAGGAGGAACGAGATCGCGGCCAGGACCACGCTGGCGGCGTAGGCCCCCTCGGGATGGAAGCTCTCCACCCCTTCGTGGATATAGAGCGTAGCCGTTTGCGTGTGGCCGATGACGTTCCCGGAAACGACCAGCACGGCCCCGAACTCTCCGAGCGATCGGGCGATCGTCAGGGTGACCCCGTACATGATCCCCCAGCGGATCGACGGCAGGGTAACACTCCAGAATGTCTGCCAGCGGCTGGCCCCCAGGGTATACGCGGCCTGCTCGAATTCGTCTCCGAGTTCCTGAAGGACCGGCACCACCTCGCGGACCACGAATGGGATGGTCACGAAAAGGGTCGCCAGGATCATCCCGGGAACGGCATAGACCACCCGGAGCCCTCGCGGCTCCAGCCATTGCCCGATCCATCCGGACGGCCCGTAAAGGACCACGAGCATCAAGCCGGCGACGATCGGCGAGACCGCGAACGGCAGATCCACGACGCCGTCCACCAGCGCCCGCCCTCGGAATCGCTGTCTCGTGAGGACCAGGGCGATCGCGATCCCGATGATCGTGTTGACGACCGTCGCCAGCGCCGTGATCCCCAGCGTCATCCCGAACGCTCGGCGAACTTCCGGCTCCTGGAGCGCATTCAGGAAGGGAGTACAACCTCCCGCGAGGACTCGCCTCGCCAGGGCCAGCAAGGGGATGAAAACGAGCAGCGAGAACCAACCGACCACGGCGCCGATGAGCAACCATTGACCGATCGTTTTCGATCGGCCGACCTCGGCCGAGCCGGCATCGGTTCGCATCATTTCGGCGGGCAGGCGGATTTCGAGATCAGGCGTCATGGTCGCCCTCCCATCGCCGTTGAACCAGGTTCAGAGCCAGGAGGACCGCCAGGGAGCTGATCAGCAAAACGGCCGAAACGACCAGGGCACCGTGGCGGTTCCCACTCTCGATCTCGCCGAAGATATAAAGGGGGGCCGTTTTGGTGAGGAGCGGATGGTTGCCGGCCACCATCACGACGCTGCCGAATTCCCCCAAAGCCCGGCTGAAGGACAGGGCCGAGCCCGTCAGGATCGAAGGGAAGAGGGCAGGCAGAGTCACCCGGCGGAATGTCGTCCAGGAGCTCGCCCCGAGCGTTGACGCCGCCTCTTCCTCGGCACGGTCCAACTCCATCAAAACCGGCTGCACGCTCCGAATCACGAACGGATAGGTGACGAAGAGAAGCGCGAGGACCACACCCGGCTTCTGGTAGATCACCCCCCAGCCATATTGCCCGAGGACCGTTCCCACCGTGCTGTTCGGGCCGTAGAGGGCGACGAGCATGACCCCCGTCACGACCGTGGGGATGGCGAACGGCAGATCGATCAGGGCATTCATCAAGCCTTTCCCGGGGAATTCGTAGCGGACCAGAACCCATGCGGTCGCAGTCCCGGTGACGGCGTTGATCAACACCATCAGGAAGGCGGTCGTGAACGTGAGTTGAATCGAGTGCCATGCGAGGGGGTCGCGGAGCGCCTCCCAGAATGCCTGGGCACCCGGCTGGGCCGCCTGGATGGCGAGCGCGGCCATCGGCAGCAGAATCATGACCCCGAGGTAAAAGAGGGTGATTCCCCGGAGGATCAACTCGGGACGCCCCGGCTTCGCGGACAGATTCCGAGCATACATGGCGGCTCACTTGCTCCCTGCATGGGATGGGTCCGTGAAGATCGAGACCCACAGTCCTTTGGGTCCATAAAGCTCTGTTTCGAGCTTGGCCCATCCCCCGAGATCGGTCATCGTGAAGATCCTGGTGGGCGAGGGACCGGCCGTCGAATCCTTGGAATCGGATTGCGTCCCCTTCAATGGCCGAAATCCATAGTCGGCGAAGATTTTCTGCCCCTCGGCGGAGAACATGAACTTCAGGAACGCCTCGGCGACCTTGCGGTTGCCGTGTGCCTCCACGGAAGTCTCGACGATCGCGGCGGGGCTTTCGATGAGGAGCGTGGCGGGCGGGATTACATAAGGGACGGCCTCGCCATCCTTGTTCCGCAACCGAAGCTCATTCTCATAGCTGATGATGGCGTCGCCGGTTTTCCGCTCGACGAAATTCGCCATGCTCTGTCGGCCGGAGGGATCCATGTTGACGACGTTCTTCTGGACCCCCGCCATCAGCTCGCGAGCGGCGGATCCTTCACCGGATTTTCCGTCCTGGCCGCCGAGCACGGCCGATCCGTAGATCGCGTTGATGTTCCACCTGGCCCCCCCCGAGGTCTTCGGATCGGGGTAGAGCACGCCGATTCCCGGCCTGGCCAGATCGGCCCAATCCTTGATCTGCTTCGGATTTCCCGGCCGATGCCCGATCACGACCAGGCTATTCGACACGATTCCTTTCTCGGGTCCGGACTTCCAGTCGGGTTGAACCTTCTTCTCCTTGACCAGCAGTTCCATATCCCCTTCGTGCGACAGGATGGCCAGATCCGCGTCAAAACCCGACGCGATCGACCTCGCCTGCGCACCGGAGGCGTTATAAGCCCGCTCGAACTTGACTTGCCGTCCCGTTTCGGCCTTCCATTTGGCTTCGAACGCGGGAATCAGGCCCTCGTCCACAACCTCTCGGACGACGGAATACGCCCCAACCTTGATCTGGTCGACATTCGGATCCCTGGCCGATGTACATCCACCCAGTACCGCCGCCAGCCCCAGAAGGATGAGTGCTCGCATCTTCGACCGAATCCCGAATGTCATCGTGACCACCAACCTCACAAGTCCTTGGAACCGCGTCAGCAACGGAGCCGCCAACATACTTCATATTTTTACCGAAGATGTCAAGATTATTATCGTATCATGTTGACCGATTTAATGATGATTTTTGAGGGACGAATTCCAGATAGCGGCCATGTTCTCCACCCCCCCCATTTACTTAACATTCTTAACAAATCTACGATCAGCGTGATTTTCAAAGTCCGTGGGAGGGCCTTGACGCCCCGTTGAGGAGGTCGAGCATCGGAACGGGAGAGTTGCCCGGCGAGACTAGCGATGGACTTCCGTCTTGAGCCATGCCTTCAATTCGCCGAGAAGCTGGCGGACGATTTCCGGATTTCTCGCGGAGAGGTCGCGGCGTTCGGCGGGGTCGTCGGCGACATTGTAAAGCTCGGGCTTTCCCCCTCGCGCGACGACAAGCTTGAAGTCGCCA
>CALKTZ010001191.1 GCA_937997355.1 uncultured Planctomycetales bacterium
CGTCGCTGCCCGCCGGCCGGCCGTCGGCGGTGCTTCGCGGAACCGATGTACCGGAGCCGCTCGGTTTTCGCCGAAAGTTTGCATGGAGGTGCAGGCATGGCCCAGGAATTGGCGGCCGTTGGGATGAGACCCAGGTTCCAGAATCTCTGGCCCTGGGTCGTATTCGTTCTTCTCACCCTTCCCGCATTCTGGCATGTCGTCCACTATGAAGCGGATATCGACGTCGAATTTCCCAAGGTGATTCGCCCGACCTTCAGCCTGATGCCGTCCCCGGCCTATCGACTCGCCGAACCGGGAGATACGATCGACCGGGTGGCCATTTACTTCTCGTGCGCCGGCATTGTCTTCTGCTCGATCGGCCTCCTGGCGAATCGCGGGAAAGGACTCTGGCCGGCCGGCCTCGCATTGATGCTCGCCGGATTCTGGGAAGCTTCCAATCCGGGTCCCAGTCTCGACCAATGGCACGGACTCGGTTGGCGGGCCGTCGTGCATCCGGCCACACCGCTCGCCTTGCGGCTTGGGTTGATGGCGGGGGCCGTCGCGCTGGCGTCCATCCTAGCGGGAACCTTGTGGATCAACCGCCGAGAGCTTGGCCAATCCTGGGATTGGGCGAAGCTACGGGGTAACCGGCTCCTCTGGATCGTCGGCTTCCTCCTCCTGCTCGCGCGCTATGGCGAGATCCCGGGGATTGAACCGCAAGGCTACTGGCCCCGTTGGTCCCTGGTCTGGGGTCTGCTCGCGATCGATCTCTGCCTCCTGCGAGAACTTCCTCGTTTTCGCCTCCGTAAGACGATCCTCCTCACTCCGGCGGTATTCGGCTGCTGGTTGCTCCTCGTTCTGGGAGGGATCTGGCTCACCTGGTATCACCGGCCACTCTCCCGGCTTCGGCCGGTCGTCCACGACAAGATTTACATCAGCGCGATGCCGACCAGGCAAGGGCTTGAGGTTGCGTACAAGCGGCACCCCTTCAAGACGATCATCAACCTCTATCCTGAGGACCTGCTCGAACGGAGCCCCTATTTCGATGAAGAACGAGAGTTCGCCGAGCAGCACGGCATTCAGTATGTGCTGAGCCCGTCCGACACTTCGCTCGAAGCCTCGAAGGCGTTTCTCGATCGGACGTTGCAACTGGCGCAAGATCCCTCGGCATGGCCGATCCTGGTCCATTGCCACGCCTGCATGGACCGCACGCCGGCCTGGATGGGGATCTATCGGTTCCTGGTGCAAGGGACCCCTCTGCTCGAAATCATGCGGGAGATCGAGCAACATCGGGGTTATCGCCCGAAGTCGTCGGTCACGCTGCTCTACAATCGGGTCCTCTCGATGAGGGACCCGGAGCGTTACGCGGCCGATCCGACCGCGGCAATCCTTCGCGAGGCCGCCCGGGGAGTCATCGATCCGGCGTTGTCGAGGGAATCGGAAACCACGCGAAGCGTGGACGTGAACCGAGAGACTCGCGCGGGTGTCTCCCCCGAACAAAGCTCGTCCGCTGCCGATGACCGCGGGCAGTCGCGACGGCGTTGATTCCGACCGATGGATAGCGGCTTCAAACCCAGCTTGACAGCCCCCCTACCATCGCTAGAGTACGCTCCTAATATCGCGCGGTTCGACCCGACCAGGAATTGGCAAGAAGTTTACGATGTCCCTTCGAATCCCCCTTAGCGCGGCCGCGAGACGAACGTCTCCCCCTTCGATCAGTCGTCTGATGAGCTTGGCTCTGAGTAACCCTCAGATCAT
>CALKTZ010001192.1 GCA_937997355.1 uncultured Planctomycetales bacterium
CAGCGTGTTCGTGTTCTTGGCGATGGTGCCCCCGACCCCCGTCGGCGGCTGGGTTCCCGCGAATTGATTGACGTAGTATTGCGCCCACGTATACCAAAGGTTCGTGATGGCGGTGGTCGCGTAATCCGTCACCGGCCGATAGATAATGAAGCTCTGGCCGCCGGAGACGTTCACGGGTCCCGCCACGGTCAGCACGATGGACAGCAAGTTCGGATCGCTGTCATCCTTGACGAAATCGGTGACTTTCCCGAGCTCGACGCCGTTCGATGTCTTGGCGAAGAACTCCAGGCCCTCGTCCTTCCAACCCTGGAGGATGCCGAAAATCCTGTCTCGCGCCCCGGGGTCGACCGCTCGCGAGAAATCCAGGCGGAGGCCGGTCTGCGAGAGCACGACGCCCCCCGCCTGGGCCTCGACGGGTCCTTCCCCTCCGCTCGACAGCATCCAGAGGTTATCCGGGCCGTACGTGAAGTACGAAGACTTCTGGCCGTTGAGCGGGCTGTTCGCGAAGACACTGGCACCGCTCGGGATGTTGAGAATGCCGTTGGGATTGTAGTAGCTGGGCCACCCCTTGCCGCCGAAATACGCCCCGATGCTGGCTTCGTTGGTATTGGTGATGAAATCGTGAACCAGTTGCTGCATGGTCCCCGCCTGGCCCGGCGAGCTGTAGATCAGGCTCGACCCGACCCAGCCATAGTCGGCGGGTTGGGCTGATTGGGGATCGGGACGGGGACGTTGATCGCCTCCATGGCGACCGGCGCCGTCAGGCTGTCCACGTAGGAGACGTCGTAATTGAACTCGACCGTCGTCTCGGCGACGATCGGCTCGGTGAGCCAGTTCGTGAGGTAGGGGTCGCGGATGGTGAACTCGGTCAACTGGGCGGGGGCGTCGAGCGCGATCCCCTGGGGTGTCGTGGCGTGGTAGAACATGACCAGTCCGGTGGCCGGCGCGCCGCCGATGCTCAACGAGTGGACCCAGGAATTCGGGTCGGTCGAGAGCGAGACGCCCCGGTCGGAAGTCGCGTCGTAGTGGAAGGGATTCTGGACCCCCGGGCCTGGGGCGGGGATCAGGTCCTGGCCGTCCGTGGCGATATAGGTGCGCTCGGAATCCCAGAATACCAGCGGGATGGCGAACGTGATCGTCGCGTAGGCCGGCAGGCCCAGGGTCTGCTGGCCCGATGTGTTCACATAGCCGATGTAGGCCCGATATTCCTGATTGACGTAATCCTGCGGATTATAAAGATCCTGCGGATTATTCGGATTGGTATTCGTTGGGAGCCTGCCGGTGTTGGCCCCCCTGAGGATGGGGAAGATGGTCTGGTCCGACGCGTTCGTGATCGTGATCGTCTTGACGGGCGGGGCCTGATTGATGCCGGCGATGAATTGCGGGGGCGGGCTCGCGGGATTCGTCGGCCCGCCACCGTTCCAGAAGATGCGATCCAACGGCACGTTGCTATTGGCCGGCACCGCGGGGTCGGCGCTCATGAGGCAACGGTCCTCGAGCGCCGAGACCTGGGCGATGAATCTGGCGGAAGTCGTGCCGCGCAGCCGGTCCCGACGGGCGTTTCCACGGGAGTGAGATCGATACTCGCGGAAGAGCCGTCCGGCGAAAGCCTTGGGGGCGAACATGAAGCGATTCTCCAGTTGAACAAATCCCGTCGGGGCCGTTGCCGTTGGTCGAAGTCGCGCAAACCTGGACTCGTCGTCAACGCGAGTATCTCTTCGGCCTTGTATTCTCAGATGACCCAATGCCAGCCTAGGTTACCCAAAGTGAAATTTGACCAAAGTGAAGGGGCTCGATCAACTCCGCGTGCCCCTGATCCGGCGCATGATCCGAGCTTCCCTCCTGTTTCCGGAAAACCCCATCCGAGACAATGTGCCAAGATTTCCACCAATATCAACGCATGCATGCTCCATTCGTGACATAGAAACCGCGGCCGGAGCATCCGGCGGGCACGCGTCTACGAGAGCGAGCAGGAGCCGGCAAAATCGCGAATCGCCGCCTGGGCGATCGGAGAAGGACAGGACCAGACGAGGAAGAAGAGGGCCTGACGCGCCCATCGTTGGGCCGGCTCGCCCCGGAGAAATCCGGTCCCCTTCCGGGCGGTCAGATAGGCTTGCGTGCAACTGAGGGCCAGCGTATTGGCCTGGCCGCGCACCTGGCTGGCCGGCACCGCGCCGGGCTCGCCTCGGGCATTCTCGATCAATTGTGCCCACGTGGCCCGCCAGCTTTCGCCGAGCGTCTGGACCGGCTCTTCCAGCTCCGAGCGATCGCGGCCCAGCTCGGCCAGCTTCGCCAGGGCGGCCCTCGCCTGCCCGAGCGCCAATGCGGACGTTTCGAGCCCTCCGGTCCCGACCGCGCCGGGTTTGGTGGAAATTTCGGTCGTCGGGCCGACGAGGATCTCGTCCTCGACGACCAAGACCCCTTCGCAGGCGACCTCGGTCGTCCGAGATGCTTGCAGCGCGGCGATTTCGAACGCCGGCTTCACGATCACTCCGGCACGATCCGCCGGCAAGGCGATCAGGAGTTGCCGGCCGTCTTCCAGCAAGGCCCCGGTCACGAAGAGGTCGGCGCGCTCCGCAGCCGTGACCCAGGGCATCGCGCCATCGAGCCGATAGCCGCCGGAAACCTCCGCGGCCATGAGCGCCTGCGCCCCCAATCGACGAGACGTCGTCAACTGCGAGATCCCGACCGTCGCGAAGGCCCCTCCGCCAGCGATCTTCTCCAGCCAGCGCGAGGCAACCGGACGGCCCGGAACGTCCATCAGGCGCCGAGTCGCCGCGTCGTGCTGGGAGAGGATGAACGCCGCCGTCATGCTCCCTTCGGCCAGTCTTGCGTACCGCTGCGTCAAGAGGGCACGGTCGATCGGCACCCCGCCGTATTCCGGAGACAGGGACCATCGGGGGACCTGGTGGTCGATCAGGATCCGCCAGAGCGACTCCGACCAACCCCCCGCCAAGTCGACGTCTCCATCGATCCGGGCCAACTCGTCGACCAGCGCGGAAATCCGATCCCCCTCCGGATCGTCCTCGGTCCAGTCAGGAATCGCGGCCAGGCCCTTGCTCATCGTTCGTTCCAACCTCAAAATTCGCGTGTACGGTCATGAATCGACTTCATCGTCCCACAGGCGAGACATCGATGCCAAGCCGGTTTTGCTACGAGTATCCACGTCCCGCCGTCACCGTCGACCTCGTCGTCTTCGCGATGATCGACGATCAACTCCGCGTCCTGCTGATCCGGCGGAAACACGCCCCCTTTGAAGGGTGCTGGGCCATCCCCGGGGGATTCCTGGAGATCGAGGAACCGCTTGAAGACGGGGCGCGACGCGAGTTGAAGGAAGAGACGGGGCTGGAACTCTCGGGGCCGATCGAACAGCTCGGCGTCTTCGGCAAGCCCGGGCGGGACCCGCGAGGGCGGACCATCAGCATCGCGTATGTCGGCCTGGCCGACCCGGCTCATTCTCAGATCCAGGGGGGGGATGACGCCGCGAGCGCGGAATGGCTCGACCCGAGCTGGCATTCGACCATGCCGAGATCCTGGCCGTCGGCATCGCCTGGTATCGCAAGAAGCGACGGAGAAAACCCGTCCCGAAGAAATGACCTTCCCTCCCCCGGGCAACATCGTTCGGCCGATCTCTCAGGACGTGAGATCGGCTTCGCAGAGGATTTCGAAGCCCATGCTGTGCAGCACCGAGCATGCCTGCTCGATGTTGTCGATGTGCATGGCCACGGCGGAACGCCCCCGGGGATGCAAAATCAAGGGATAGGCATAGTGGATGTTGATCTCGGCCCGCACGAGCGCCAGGCAAAGATCGGCCAGCGATTGCGGCCCGGAATGCAGCTCGACCGCGATCAATTCGTTCTCGGCGAAGGCATGCTTGTTGAGCGAGAGGATTTCGCGCCCCTGCTCGGGGTGGCTCAGGATCAGCCGAAGGATCGAGCAATCGGCGGAATCGGAGATGGTCAGCCCGACGATCTTGACCTTGGACCCCTGGAACGACCGGACCACTTCCAGGAGCTGGCCGACCCGATTCTCCAGGAAGACGGAAAATTGCGCCACCGAAGGCCAATTTCGACCATGCAGGGTCTCGACGTCGACTTCGGCGCCCCCCTCATCATCGGCGAAACTCATGGAACTCCTCGCAATCGCGATGCAGGGCCGGAACCCTTGGGTTCTCCCGGACTCATATGAAAGTCTAAACCGCCGGGCGGCGGCCGGTCAACCTGGCAAATGACAAGCAAAAATGAAACATTTTCAAAACCGTAAGAATCGATATGTTCTTTTTTCTTGTCGTTATCCGGGCCGAGAACGGCCGGATGCCCGTCGGGGGAAAGTTAGCTCACGATCGCAGGCGGAGGATGGAAAGATCCTCGTCGACGATCCGCCCCAATCGGGTTTCCAGGAACTCCGGATCCGCGAGTGAAGCCACGACCCGCCCCGTCAGTTCGCCCGGCCGCCGATCGATCAGCCAGGAGATCATCGCGGCGGCGACCGACGCCGGCACTTCTTTCCCTTCGGCGAAGGCCTCGACGAATTGCGGAAGCCATCGCCGGCCTTCTTCCGTGTCGATCAGGCGTTGCATCATCCGGGTCGGGACAAGCCCCGGATTGACCGCGTAGAGGAAGACCCCCTCGTCGGCCAGCTCCTGGCCGAGCGATTCGACGAGCCGGACGAGCGCGGCCTGAGTGGCGGCATAGCCCGAGGCGTTTTTCATGGCTTGATTGGTGCCGGGTCCGACGAGGACCGAAATCGAGGCTTTGCCCGAAGCGAGCAGGTCGGGGAGCGCAACCTGGATGGCTTGAAGCACCCCGACGAAACTCGTCTCCATCTCTCGACGCCAAACGTCGAGATCGATGGCGTGAAGCGGTCCGATCGCCTGAATCCCCCCGGCGGCGCAAACCAATGCGTCGAGCCCGCCGGCCCAGGACCGAAATTTTGAAAAGCTTTCCTCAAGCTGGCGGCGGTCCAGGACGTCGCAGGGGAGGGCCAGCGCCCGCCCACCGAACTCTTCGATCGTCTGAACCGTCGATTCAAGCTCGGACGCCGTCCGGGCGAGCAGCCCCACCGCCATCCCGTCCGTTGCCAGGCGATGACCGATCGCGGCCCCCAGCCCCCGGCCCCCGCCGGTAATCAGGACGCGATGATCGCTCCGGGATTCCATCGCCATGTCAGGACCGGCTCCGAGGGGAACGAATTGGATAAACCATGACGGTCGAATGTTCCAAGCATATCCCAGGCGGCCCGGTTCGCCCACGATTTGAGAAATCGATCGATTCTCGGCGTTCGGGCGGCCGAAAGAAGGGAGGTGATATGTTTCGAATAAGACGGCCCGACTCGACGTCTCTGTTAGAATAGGTAAACCTGACACAATCGAAACGTTGATTCGGAACGCGTCGAATTTTCCACCCATCAGTCTAGTCGTTGGAGACAAGGGCCCGGGAGGTTGCAGAAGCGCCTTCCTTGTGATTCGGCCCCTTCCAGAAAGGTCCTACGCAATGTTGTGGCGACACCTTCGGCTGGTCCGGGCCTGGGGGGCTGCGGGCCTGGTCATCGGCTCATCCGTGCTCGCCGCGCCCCACGCGGCCGCGCAACTGAAGCTGGAAGCCCCCTCGGAATCCGAAATCACGGCAAGGCCGGCCGAGGTCGATAGCCAGACGGTCGACATCCTGAAAGCGCGCAAGGATGGAGACCTCGGTGTCGTGGTCCGTGGCCAGGGCCAGGGCCGTGTCAAATTCTCGCTCAGCAACAAATCCTCGAAACGATTGAACGTCGTCATCCCGCCCGGGATGGTCGCCGCCTCGGGGGTTGCTCAAGGGGGAGGGGGAGGCCGCGGTCTGCAAAGCATGGGACTCGGCGCGGTGAACAACCGCCCCGGAGGCTTCGGCCAGTTCCAGGCCGCGGAAAAGGTCGCCGGTCTCCGGTCAGTCCCCGCCACTCCCGAGACGAGCCCCACCTCTGGGATCGCCGTCCCGATTGGCGAGACGATCGAGTTGATGGTGCCCGCGGTCTGCCTGAATTTCGGGCTCGCGACCCCCACCCCTCGCGATACCTTCGAACTCAAGGATGTGGACGATTACACGTCCGACGTCCGGGTCCGAAAGGCCCTGCGAAGCCTCGCCTCCTACGGCACCAGCGTGGGCGTCGCCCAGGCGGCCATGTGGAAGGTCTGCAACGACGTTCCCTTCGAGACGATGGCTTCGCAAGGCGCGAAGATCATGAACTCGTACGAAATCGCCCTGGCCTCCCGCTTCGTCGAGGCGCTCGACTCGTCGAGCGCGACCGACCTCGTCGACCCTAATTATTTCTCTCAGGGTCGCCTCTTCGTCCAGGTTGCCGCGGACAAAACTTCGGCGGAAGCCGCTCGGCGGATCTCCGAGCAGCTCGAAGGGTTGAGGTTGCTCGGCTTGCCGGTCCGCGTCGTCGGTTCCGATGAGGACCCGAACGCGTCGGCCCCGGCGCTCTACCTGAAGGTCAGCCTGGACGGCTCCGAAAAAGGCGAAGTCCGAGGACGCATCCTGGCCAGCTCCTGCCAGCAGGCCGACAACTGGACCCCGCTCGGGAAGACGGGCTTCGTCCACGAGGGTTCGATGGAAATCTTCGACGGAGAAACGCTCGCCCGGCTGCTCGACAAGACCGTCTCCTCGGCCTTCGTCTCGATCAAGACGATGAAGCGGTTGCCGAATAGCACGACCTTCAAGGTGGAAAACCGCCTCCCCTTCACTGTCGCCGGGCTGATCGTGAAGACCGACGCCTCCGCCGGCGCCCCGAGCGTTCCTTTCGAGGGCCTGGGCATCGGCCCCGTCCGATCGTCGCTCGTGCAGATCCAGGCCGCCTCGGCCATCATCGACTCCGTTCAGTTGAACGGACTCTGATCCGACGCGCGTCAAATATCGCAAGCATTGATCTGAGGCCAGGCTTCCCACGCCAACGGGCAAGGGAGCTTGGCCTTTTTGCTTTTGATGATTTCCATGCGGTATTTTTTTCTCGATAATCCGACACATTTCCTTGAAAAAACGCACAGGAAATAACTAACTCGGACTCCTTAAGTTCAAAATATTTCGTTTTTCCTTGACCGGTTCATACCGAGCTTTTATTGTCGGTACCGGTGCAGCGCTCACATCGTTTATCTCGTGATCTATCTCGTGTGAGCATGCACTCGTACTATCTTGTCGTACTCAATCTCGAATCTCCCATTCCTTTCAATCCTTCTTGCAGGGAGGTATTCCCATGGTTCGCCTGTGCGGTTCCCTCATCCTCGCGACTTCCTTCCTGTTCGCCGCGCAAAGCAGCCAGGCCGCCATTCTCGTCTACACGGCCGATCTCAGCGGTCCGAATGAAGCTCCGCCGAATGCATCGCCCGGGACGGGCTTCGCCGAAGTTGACATCGATACGCTCCTCCACACGATGACGATCGACATCACATTCAGCGGGCTCCTCGGCAACACGACGGCCTCGCATATTCACAGCGCCACCCTGGTCGCCGGGACGGGGACGGCCGGCGTCGCCACGACGACTCCAACATTCCCAGGCTTTCCTCTCGGGGTGACGAGCGGATCGTATCTCCAAACATTCGATCTCACGCTCACTTCGTCCTACAATCCTTCGTACGTCACGGCGAATGGAGGGACGGCAGCGGGTGCCGAGACGGCACTCCTGGCCGGACTCGCCGCGGGCAAGGCCTACCTGAACATTCATTCCAACCTGTTTCCCGGCGGTGAGATTCGCGGGTTCCTCGTGCCCGTCCCGGAACCTTCGAGCATCTTGCTGCTCGGCGCCGGCATTGTTGGCATGACGGTTTACGGGCGGCGGCGGATCGTCTCGCGGCACGGTTGAGCAAGGAGGCAAGCATATTACGCCCCTGCTCGCGCACGGTCGCATCCTCCGATCGACTCCCGGTTGCCGATCGGAGGATGCAATGAAGAACATCACGCGCCTTCGATCAATTGGAGTCGGCCGTCTTCGTTTTGTCGTCCTGGTCTTCCTGGATCTTCTCGATGGCTTCCTTGGCCGCGGCTCGAACGCTGCCGGCGGGATCCTGGGTGAGGAGACCATTGAGCGGGCCGAGAGCATCCTTGGCCGCATCTCCAAGCTCTCCGAGGGCGAATGCCAGCTCGTGCCGGACATCGTCATCCGGGTCCTGGAGCGACTGGATGAGGGCCAAAACCGACTCGGGATTCTCGGGGCCGATCTCGCCCAGGGCATAGGCGGCTGCTAATCGAACGCTCGGCACCTTATCCCGCAGGGCGGCAATTACCTGAGGCGAAGCGGGGAGCGCGTTCGGCCCGATCGCGGCCAGACCATAGGCCGCAACCTTGCGGACGTCCTCATCCGGGTCGGAGAGGGCCTGCCCTAGCGCCGAGGCGGCATCCTTGGCGGA
The DNA here is from genome assembly GCA_937997355.1 of uncultured Planctomycetales bacterium. Taxonomy (GTDB): domain Bacteria; phylum Planctomycetota; class Planctomycetia; order Isosphaerales; family Isosphaeraceae; genus CALKTZ01. The sequence goes on from CALKTZ010001192.1 coordinate 8,375, forward strand.
CGGCCCCATCTCGCCCAGGGCGTAGATCGCCTTCTTGCGCACTTCCAGGTCGTCGTCGCCGATCGCTATGACGAGCATGGGGACGGCCGCCTTGGCATCCGGGCCGATGATCGAGAGCGATTGCGCGGCATCGTGGCGAACCCCGGGGTCGCTGTCCTTGAGCGCCTGGCCGAGGGCCGTCGCCGAGGCCCTTGCTTCCGGCCCCATCTCTCCGAGGGCATAGGCCGCGGAGCGGCGGATCGAAAAATCCTTGTCGTTCGTGAGGACCTTGGCGAGGGCCGCGACGGCCGGCTTGGCCTCCGGCCCCATTGCTCCGATCGCCTCGACGGCAGACTTGCGAACTCCGTCGTCGGCGTCTTCGAGTGCCTTGGCGAGCATGGGGGCGGCATCCGCGGCGTCGGGTCCGATCTCCCCGAGGGCGAAGGCCGACGCCTGGCGGACATCCACGTCGTTGTCGGTGGTCAGCGCAATCGCCAGCGGCTGAGTCGCCGCCTTGGCCTCTTCGCCAACACTTCCCAGGGCATAGGCCGCGGCATGGCGGACGGTCTCGTTCGAATCATTGAGCGCCCGGGCCAATTCCGGCACGGCCCCCTTGGCATAGGTCCCCATGTTCCCGATCGCGAAGATTGCCGCCCGGCGGACCAACGGCGATTGATCCTTCACCGCGCCTCGGATCGCATCGAGCGAGGCCTTGGCCGCCGGCCCGAAATTTCCCAGAGAAAGGGCGGCCGCGTGACGGACCGCGGGATCGGAATCGGCCAGCAGGCCGCCAACCTTCCGGATCGCGTCCTTGGTCAAGTCCGGGCCGAAGGAGCCGAGGGCAACGGCTGCCTGACGGCGATTGGCGGCATCGGCGTCGCCGATTTGCGTCAACCACTGTTCGATCGACTTACCCTGTGGCTCCTGTGCCCAACCGACACCCCCGCCGGCCATCGACGCATAGCAAACAAAACCGAGGAAGATTCTCGCTCGGATCGTCATCGTTGTCGTCCTCATCGTATTTGGTGCTCGTTCTGGATTCGGGTTCGATCTCGACTCTCATGAATCCTCAGGGGTCCTGGTGTCGCCCGCTGACCCCCTCCGTGCGCATGGCCGCCGGCCGCCGCGTGATGGGCGCCGTGGTTCCCTCCGGTTCGCCCCCCCGCCCCGCGGTGGCCGGTGCCCCGGTGAGCGGCCGAGGAGTGACTGGCGTGATGCGCCGCCGCATGGTGCCCTGCGGTGTGATGGCCGGAGTTGGCGTGGTGGGTGTGGCTCGAATGGTGGGCATGCCGGGAGTGATGCTCGTGATGCGATTCGTGACTCCCTCGCCCCGAGTGATTGTTGTTCCAATTGCGGTGGCTGCCGCTCCAGCCTCCTCCTCCGTTCCAGCCTCCTCCGCCCCACCAGCCGGCTCCATTCCAGCCACGGTTCCAGCCGCGATTCCAGTTGTGGCCGCGATAAAAGCCGCTGTGCCAGGAGCTGCCGTTGTTCCAGGCATAGCCCGGGTAGAGCCGATGGCCATACCACGGGTTCCAGCCGTTGAACCAGCCGTAGTTGTTGGAAGTGCCCGATGGGACCGCGTAGCGGTTGTAATCCACGGCCCAGTTCGAGGTCGGGTAATAGGCCGAGGCGCTGGTCTGGGCGGCGTCGGGGAGGGGTTGTGCGCTGGGGGTCAGGTCGTCAACCACCCGGGCCTGATAACCCGACTCCCGAACCTCGGCGGCAATCTGATTTGCCTTGTCCTTCGAGCGGACCTCGCTGTAGATCTGCCAGGGATCGGTCGCGGAAGGCCGGTAATTGACCCGATAGGAGATTGACGACGCAGTTGTCTGATCGCCTC